>DSCA01000111.1 GCA_011049295.1 Thermoplasmatales archaeon | reverse complement strand
GGAGAGAGTTATTCTCCCAGCAGGCGCTGAATCAGGGCAACGGCTTTTTCCGCTCCCTGGGCCACCTCCGGGCTCATCTGTCCATGGCCGAATGTTTTCACGGAAACGCCCACGAAATGAACATCGGAGGGAAAACGGGGCATGGTGAGACGCAGAATCTTCAGTCCCTCCCCCACACCCAGCAGGTGGGCATCCACCGCCACGTCCCGCAGGCGCTCAAACACCTCCACCCCCTGGAAATGGACCACCCGGCCCGGCTCCAGGTCCGGTGCGTACACCGCATCCACCACCACCAGGCGCTCCTCCCCCCTGTAGACGTTGCTCAGCCGAAAAACGTCCGTTCCCAGAAACACCACCCGGGCCTCGGCTCCGTCTCTCAGAGAGTCATAGACGTGGGCACCCACGGCGTCCTCGCCCACCAGGGGGTTGCCCAGGGCCACCACTAAAGTCTGGTCACGTGCACGCTGCATGATATACAGGGGTCGTAGGCCCGGGCTACCATCTCCACCTTTTTGGCAATGGTGTCCCCGTCCTGCATCCCGTCCCGCCACAGCCCCTCGGCCATGGCCGCGATGTCCTTCTCCATCATGGGGAGGAACATGGCGGTGGGGGTGATGACGTCCACGTCGGTGACCACGTGGTCCTCGATGTTCATGTAGTAGATGAGTAGGCCGCGGGGGGCCTCGGTGACCGCGTAGCCCTCCCCAGAGGCGCGTGACGGCTGGGCCGGCTTCTCCTGCACCGGCTCGCCTATTTCCTGGATGAGCTCCCGGATGCGCTCCAGGAAAAACACCATTTCCACGGCCTGGGCGAAGTTGTTGGCAAAGGGATTGTCCGGGGTTACAAACTGGTGATAGCGCTCCATGAGGTCCTGGGCGGTGCCGGTCAGCAGGTGGTCGTTGTTGACGACCCGGGACAGAGCGCCCACCATGTAGGGCTGGTCGTTGAACAGGCCGCGCTTGGCATAGGAGTAGGGGGCCACCTCCTCGGCCAGGTGCTGCCGGTAGTCCTCCACGGGAAACTGGTCGCCGTTGTTGGAGACCATGGTGTTGCCGTAGACTCCGTAGACGTCGTAGGGCTTGATGGACAGGTGCTGGCGCTTGATGTCCACGTACTGCGGATACTCGTATTCGGCGAAGAAGTCCACCGCCCGCACCGCCTTCTGGATGCCCTCCTCGGCCATGGCGGCAATTTTTTCCAGGGTGCGCCGAGAGGGCAGGGTCCCGAATCCGCCTACGATGGCGCTCTCCGGATGAATGGAGCGGCTGCCAATGGCGGTCTGAATCTCGGCTCCCACGTCCTTTAGGAACAGGCCGTCCTTGACCAGTCCCCCGTCCTTCTGGGCCACGGCAAAGGCATCCGGGTAGCCCAGGTAGTCAGGGACCACCAGCAGGTAGAGGTGAAGGGCGTGGCTTTCCACCACGTTGCCCAGGTACAGCAGGTCGCGCAGTTTGCGAGTCTGCTCCGAGGGCTGAATGTCCAGAGCCCACTCCACCGCCTCGATGGGAGTCAGTTTGTGCGGCGTGCAGCAGAAGGAGCAGATGCGGGGAAAGATGGCCACTGCCTCATTGTAGTGCTTGTTCCTGGTGATAACCTCGAAAAAGCGGGCTCCCTCGGTGACGTTGAGTTTGGCCTCAACCCCGTCGTCGCCCACGTCTACTTCTATTCCTGCCTTGCCCTCAATGCGGGCCAGATGGTCCACCCTGATTTCCTTGGTAACTTTCATTTAATCCCCGTAAATAGCATCCAGCATTTCGTCCAATTTGCCATGGTGTGCAGAAAAGATGGCCATGCGCTTCCGCACGTACTCCTTATCCATACCCCGGTCCTTAAACGTTTTGGCCAGGGAGTCAAACCAGGCCGTATCGTGGGGCACAGCGCCCCGGCACCCGATGCAGGGAATGTCGTACTTTATGCACCGGGCGTCGCAGCCGGCCACGGTCACCGGACCCAGACAGGGCTCGTTGCGCTCGATGAGAATGCAGGGGTTGCCGGCCCGCCGGCATTCGGCGCACACCGGATAGTCCTTTTCCTCGGGCCAGCTGCCGATGGCAAAGGTGGAGAGGTAGTACATGATTTCCTCCTCTTCCGGGGGGCAGCCGGGCAGGCGGTAGTCGACCTGGACGTACTTGTCTATGGGCTCCGCCACCCTCCCCCGGTAGTGGATGGGACGGTCGCCGTACACGGTGGCAAAGGCCTGGTCGTAGTCAATGCCCTCGTTGTGCAGAATGCTCTGCACGCCTCCGTGGATGGCGCAGGAGCCAACGGCCACCAGCACCTTGGCGTGCTCCCTGATTTTTTTCACCTCCTCCTCGTCCATGTCGGTGCTTACGCTGCCCTCCACGAAGGCCACATCCACGTCGGCAATGTCGCCCTTGCTGGACAGCATGTAGAAGTATTCCACCTCGAATTTGTCCACCACGTCCAGCAGGCGCCTGACAATGGCCATGCTCAACTGGCATCCGTAGCAGGAGGTTAAACCGTGTATGCCTATTTTCATGGTATCACTATATCAATCCAGGGGTAGAGATTATGTCGTAGTACCCGAAGACCGGCCCGTCCAGACATATGTACTTCAGGTGGGTGGAGGAACCGGCAATGCAGTGACCGCATTTGCCCACGCCGCACTTCATGCGTCGCTCCAGGGTCACGTAGATGTTGCGGGGGTCGTAGCCCTGCTGGATGAGCGTGTCAAAGATGCTGCGGTAGGCCTGGGGGGGACCGCAGACCACCACATAGGAGTTCTTGGGGTCGGTGTTGGCATCGGCGATGTGCTCCTGGGCCCGTCCGGTGCGTCCCTTCCACTCCGGGTCGCGGGTGACGGTCTGGATGATGTTGATGTTCTCGGCTTCTGCGATGTCCCGCATGGCCTCCAGCTCCTTTCTGAACAGCAGGTTTTTGCCGTAGCGGGCGCTGTTGATGACCGTGATGTTGCCGAACTTCCACCGGTTGTCGGTGGCGTAGAGAAACACGGAGCGCAGGGGGACCATCCCGATGCCGGCGGCAATGAGCAGAATGTCGGAGTCCTCAAACTCGGCCATGGGAAAACCGTTGCCGTAGGGCCCGCGGATACCCATGAAATCGCCGGGATGAAGGGTGTGCACGATGTCGGTGACCTTGCCCACCTTTTTTATACACATTTCGAAGAAGCCCCGGCGCATGGGCGAGGAGCAGATGGAGATGGGTATTTCCCCGATGCCCGGCAGGGCCACCTGCACGAACTGGCCGGGGGAGAAGGTCCACGACTCGGCGGTCTCCGAGTTCTCGAAGCGGAGTAGAAACAACTTTTCCTCATCGGTCATGTCGTAGACGCGCAGCACTCGGCACTTGTGGAGGTCGTAGATGTTATCGGCTATGCTCATATACACCCTCAGAAATGCCTCGTATCTCCATCAAATTCTTGAGGAAGTCAATGTTGGCTGGACAGAAATGGGTGCAGTTGCCGCAGCCCACACAGTAGGCGGTACCCAGCGGATAGAAGTAGGCATTCTTGCACACATAGCGGTTTATAAACCGGTCCTTTTTGGTCTCCCGGAAGTTGTGACCGCCGGCCACCAGTCCGTGGCTCCTGAACTGGCAGGAATCCCAGTAGCGGATTCGTTTGCCATGAACCCCGTCTATGTCCGGGATGTCCTGCACGTCGTAGCACCGGCAGGTGGGACAGGTCATGGTGCAGTTGCCGCAGCCCAGACATTTGTCGCTCTCCCGGTCCCACAGCGGGTGGTCCTCGGTCAGCTCCAGCATGTAGCGGAGGTTGTCAAAACTTCCCTGATATTGAAACATCTCGTGCCGCTTTCGCTCGAATTTTTTGAAGTTCTGGATGTCCTGGTTGTTCACATCCTCGAACAAATCCTGGTTTTCGTCCACAATCTTGTGGCCCTGCTCGCTGCCCACCCGCACCAAGTAGCCGTCGGGCAACTCGTGCAGAAACAGGTCAAAGCCAATGTCCACGAAATCCGTGCGGCGGAGGTTGCAGAAACAGTACTCATCAGGCAGACAGCTCAGCCCGATGATGATGCCCGCATCCCGGCGCACCTTGTAGTATTTATCCGGATACTCGTCCAGGTAGACCCCGTCCAGTATGCGCAGCCCCACAATGCTGCAGGCATGCAGACCGAAGAGGACAAAGGGCTCCACCTCTCCTATGGTCTCCCGGTACTCGTTGGTATCCATGTCGAATTCGAACATATCCTGCCGGGTGGGAATGACGTACTTCTTGGCCGGGGTGACCGTGCGGGTGTACTCGAAGGCCACGTCCTTGACGTCGTCGATTTTTCGGTAGTCGTAAAACTCCTCGGATATCTTGACCGGGCCGTAGAGCGCTCCGTAGGTGGACAGTCGCTCCAGAAAAGGATGAATCTTATCACTTTTTATCTTTAAATATCTCATCTCAAGGGGAAATGCAACTGGGCTATATATTAGTTATGGGATGGCCGGGAACAAGTTTAACTACAGTGGTTACATTCGTTTTCTGATGACGGGGAGATTTTTTACCTTCGAGGGCATCGACGGCTCCGGAAAAACCACCGTCTCCCGCCTGGTATACGAAGCCCTGCGTCAGGATCATGACGTAAAGTGGACCAAGGAGCCCACCGGGGGGTGGACGGGGGAAGCGGTAAGCCGGGCGGTGAAGGAGGGCCTGGATGCGGTCACTGTCTCCCTGCTGTTCACGGCCGACCGGAATCAGCACGTACGGGAAATACGCCGCTGGCTGAGTGATGGAACCACGGTACTCTGTGACCGCTATGTGCACTCCACCATCGCCTACCAGTCAGTGCACCTGGCGGAGCATGTGCAGAGTCCCTTCGACTGGATACGCTCCCTTCACCGGCCTTTTTATCTGCCGCCGTGCCTGACCTTTCTGTTCGTTCTGGACGTGGACACTGCCCTCCACCGCATCCGGGACCGGTGCCATTCGCCTTTTGAACGACGGGATTTTCTGGAACAAGTGCAGCACAACTATGTCCACCTGGCGCGGGAGGAGCACTTCGAGGTGCTGGACGCTACGGAAAGCAGAGAAGCACTGGCCGAGATATGTATAAAAAAAATTAGGGAAGAGATGGGGGATCAGTAGCCCCCGATTTTGAGCGACGGGTCACCCAGCAGGCACCATTCCTCGATGGTCTTGGTGTCCGTTCTGTCTTCCATGGGCGGGAAATGGTTGTTGTATTCCGTGATGGCCTGCGCCCAGGTGGCACCCAGCATGTCCACACCGTCCTGCCCGTAGGCCTTGAAGAATCGTCCCTCGATGAATCCCCCCAGGAACTGTATGGTGTCCGGAATGCCGTCGTCGTTGCCGTCACCCACTGCACCGTAGCCCAGGCCGGTGTATCCCAGGGTGGCGATAGAGCCTCCGCCCCGCATTTTCACCAGGTGCCAGCTCCAGCACTCGTAGGTGGGCTGGTAGGTCCACTCGTTGTTGACGAAGTCCAGCAGGCTGATATTGAACTCGCTGTTGTGGCAGCCGCCCACGCTCAACACGGGCAGCTTGTCCCCGTTGCTCAGCAGGTCCATGTTGTAGGTCATGAGGCCGTTAACCCACAGCTCGTCGTTGCCCGGAAAGTGGGTGGCCCAGGCGGTGGGGCTGCCGTGGCCGTCGAAGGCCACAAACCCGTAGCCCTCGCTCATGGTGGGAATCACGTTCATCCAGGCCAGTTTACCCTGCCATTTTCCTTCGCCTTCTCCGTAGGGGAGAGAGCCGTCAGAGGTAAAAAGCCGGGTGGCCTCAAACTGTTCTGGCATGAAACCGAAAGAATGCTCGGTGGTGACCTCGCCCTCGTAGATGTCGTCTCGGGGGAAGGTATCACCGCCCACCAGCAGCACCCGATTGAACCAGGAGGGATCGGCTCCCGTGCTCTCGTAGGTGATGATTTTATCTACCACCGTCCGTACCTCCCGGGTGCTGCGGCAGGCCAGCCGGCCCACGTACAGGTCCGGATAGCCATCGATAACGTCCTTGCCCAGGCCAAAGGCCCAGGCTCCGTACACGCCGTCGTCATTGGTGTCCCATGAGGAAAAGGAGCCGTCGGCGTTGTAGATGTCGGCAAAATAGAGGTCGCTGAGATATCCATTTTCCGCCTGGTCGTCCAGAGCGGCGTAGCGAACCGGAACATGCCACAGGTCGTCGTTGACCTGGGTGGGGCCGTCCATACCCCAGTTGCCGGTGATATAGGATTTCTTGCCCCCCATAAGCAGAGCATATTCGATACCCCACTCCTCGATGGCATTCTTCAGGAAGTACTTGATTTTTTCCGCTCCGTCGCGTCCCTCAACGGGGAAATAGGTGCCGCCGTAAATCTCGTCCAGGGTAACCAGAAGGGTGTCCAGGCCCATATCCTGCTTATGGGTGGCCAATTCCTGGGTGATGTCCACAAATTCGCTGGGAGCAATAATCACCAGGTCGTAGGCGTCGGCGCCCAGCATCTGCTCCTGCGGCTCCCGGTAGCGCACCTCCACACTGATGTCCTCCACATAGTGCAACTGGTCGGCCGCCGGTGCATAGCGGGCAGGGAACATGCGCAGCGTCAGGAAGGTGACGCGCTGTCCGTCCCGGATGGCCCCCCCGGTGTGCCACTCCACCCATCCTGCGGGAAACAGGTCCTGCTGCCCGTACACTTCACCCTCTGTTATCTCCACCTCCAAGTCCACCATGTTCAGGGGGATGGGGGTGGGAGCCGGGGCTATTTTCTGGTGCAGGGGCATGGTGTGCTCCTCGGAGGTGCGCACCTCGATGTCCTCGATGGTAGTGCCCAGGGGGAAGGTAAGCGTCTGCGTCTGGAAGGGGAGCATTGGGTATCCCTCTCTCCGTAGCGTAGAGGACGCCCGGTCAAAGTGAACGGTCAGGTACTGCTCTCCGGCTTTCACCGTGGGAGCGGCAGTGTGTATCTCTATGGCGGTGGTCTCTGCACGGGACGTGTTCTGCGGGATGGCACCGTTCAATACGCTGGTATTGAAGCCGGCCATGGCCGCGGTCCCGATAAGAAAAGCAACCACCGCTACTGCTATGACTATTTTGGCTTTCATATGCCTCACCATGTAAACATATTCTGGCGATATAAAAAACTAACTGTGGTTGGGGCTGGCCGCAGTTCAACTGGCTAGAGGCGATTACTCTGCCGTTTTATTTTAATGACCTTCTCCAGCACGTCCCGCTCGTCCGGAGACAGGTCCATGTCCACCAGTTTGGTGATGGCCCTCTGAGAGAGGTCTACAAACAGCACCATCTCTGGCTTTATCTGCCGGCCCACCGTGGCCCCCTCAATGGCCACTGCCACCTCCCGGCCCGGACCGGCCTTGTCTACGGAACGGTTCTCGTGCTGGATGCTCTTGATAGTCCCCACGACTTTGCCGTCATCCCGCATCAACTGTTGCTCGGGCCGAATCTCGCCGGCCAGCACCCTCACCCCGATCACTGCCGGTTTACTCACCCGGAACGTGCAGTCGGGGAGGAAGAGGACCATGCCCGGATGCACCACGGCACGCCGCCGTTCCTCCTCCACCTCCCGAGCCGTCTGGGCCCTCCAGTCCTCATAGGCATCCAGCAGGGTATGGATGACGTTGTGGCTGATTATAGTGACGCCAGAGGAAGCCTCCTCTCTCTCCGCCTCCGGGAGGATCTTAACGTTGAAACCCAGGACGACGCGGTTGACCGGCTGGTCATTGGTGGCCGCCTCCACCACATCCTTTTTGGAGATGGGCCCTACGTCCGCCTTCCGGATGGGCGTCCCCTTGAGAAGCGTGGCCAGCGCCTCCAGAGAGCCAATGGCATCGGCCTTGACGATTATGCCCTCCTCCTGTGTGGCAATGTCTATTTTCATCTCGTTCTGGATGGAGGACAGGGTCTCCTCCAGGTTTTCTCCCACCACCCGAAGCGGAGCACCGGCAAATACGTCCTCCAGGCCCGGGGCAGCAATTTTGATACCCGTGGCGGCGCTCGCCTCGCCCACATGGCTGAAGCGCTCCGAGGGGTCGCGAATCTCGTCCAGCGGTTTGGGTTTCAACAGGGCTCGCACCGAGGTAACGATGGGCTGGTGTTTCCCGGCCACCGCGATGGTGTCCTCGGCCTGGATGGTGCCCCCGTAAATGATGACGTCGATGGTGGTGCCCAGGCCTTTTTCCTCCTTGACCTCCAGCACCGTGCCCTCGGCCGGGCGGTCCTCGGTACGCAGGTTTTCCTCCAAATAACGCTGGGCCAGGCCCACCAGCACCATGAGCAACTCCGGCACCCCTTCGCCTTTCTTGGCGGAGATGGGGATGAGCGCCACGTTTTTGCGAAAATCGCGGATTCGGTCGTAGCGGTCGGAGGCAAAGCCCTGCTCGTACAGGTCCTCCACAATCCGATAAAACCGTTCCTCGAACAGCTGCTGGGTGCGGCTGCTCTGCTGCTTCAGGCGGTCGCCGATGCAGCCCTCCACCCGGGTCCATCCCTGGATGGTATCTATTTTGTTGATGGCCACCACGAAGGGTGTGCGGTATCTGCGCAGGATGTCTATGGCCTCAATTGACTGGGGCATCAGACCGTCGTTGGTGTCCACCACCACCACGGCGATGTCCGCCAGCGCCCCACCCCGTGCCCGGAGGGTGGCAAAGGCATGATGACCGGGGGTGTCAATGAACAGCAGTCCCGGAATGTCAAAGTGGCGGGTGCCCAGCAGTTCTCCACACAAACCATGGATGACCTCGATGGGAACCTCCGTGGCCCCGATGTGCTGGGTGATGGCCCCCGCCTCCCGCAGGGTAACCGTGGTACCCCGAATGCGGTCCAGCAGCGTGGTCTTGCCGTGGTCCACATGCCCGGATACCAGAACGATGGGTTGCCGAATGTAACTTTCTCCTTCCATGGCCATCACCAGCGGTTGTGAAAATGAAATGGAACTACAGGGAAAAGGCGGCTAGGAGTACTTCTTGAAGCCGATTTCCTTGGCCGTGTCCCGGAAGCACTGCCGGCAGAGGTGCAACCCGTAGCGGCGGACGATGCCCCGCTTGCGGCCGCAGCGGTGACAGCCCTTTTTACGACCGAATTCCTTCCGCTTTTCCTTGATGTCGACCATTATACCACCTCTACATTGAACTTTTCTTGCAGAAACTGCATGGTGTCTTTCGCCGTCAGCCGATGGCGTCGGGGGATTCTTTTCGACTGTATGCGGCGCTTTTTGATGCGGTAGCCGGGTCGCTCCATGGTGATGCAGATATCCATCCCGAGGACGCCGATGTTCGGGTCGTATTTCATCTCCTGGAACTCCGTGTGGTCGGGGATGCCGAAGGCCACGTGTCCCTGCTCGTCAAAGGACCAGTCGGCAATTTTGTTGTTGCGGGTTCCCAGCGCCCGCTTGAGGAAGTCCTCTGCCCGCTCCCCCCGCAGAGTGGTCTTGACTCCTATGGGCATGCCCTTGCGGATTCCCCATTCCTTGTTGATGGTCTTGGATATGGTCAGCACGGGCTTCTGCTTGGTCAACTCCTCCAGCACCTGCTCCGCCTTGCGCAGCCTCTCACCGCCCTCGCCCACGCCGATGTTGACCGTCACCTTTTCAATCCGGGGCTGGCGCATATCAGCCATAGACAGCCACCTCCGGAGGTTTGATGACCGCTTTCTCCGTTCCCACCGGGAACACGTAGGGCTTGATGGTGGAAAATCCCTCCAGATGGACCACGTCGGGGCGGGAGCTCCTGGCCGTCTCCATGCCCTTGATGGTCGAGATGTGACCGGCGTGCTTGCCCTCGGTAACCAGGGCCACCGCACCGGTCTGGAAGGGGAAAGCCTCCAGTATCTCCTGCCCGGGAACGGATATTTTGAGTACGTCGCCGGTTTTGTGGTTTCCGTCTGAGAGAATGTTGCGTCCGTCGTGCAGGTTGAGCTGGATTTTGCCTCCCTTCACCGTGCTCTTGTTTTCCACCCGGCACAGCTTCCACTGGGCCTCCTTGGCGGCAATGGGCACCACCCGCAGAAATCCCCGGGAATCCACCAGTACCCGGTAGTGCTCCTTCACCGAGGGAATGGAAAGGACATCCATCAGGCCGCAGGGGAACTTGGGGTCGGTCCGCACCATGCCGTCCACCATGACGGTGCGAGCGCTAATAATCTTCCGGGCCTCCGCAGCCGTATCCGCATGGCGCAGGTAATCACGCACCAGCACCAGCAGGGGCACGCTGCGCTCCACCGGGTGGGGACCCAGGTTGGGGCGAATGGCCCACTTGTGAGTCTTGCGCGGCAGGGGCCAGGTGCGGGGAACCGTAATACGTTTCATATGGGACATTGTATCACTCCTCAACATTCTCCTTACTTAAATCTTTTGGGCGCGACCGGGATTTCTTCTCCGTCGTTTCCGTCGGAGTTTCTTCCTCTAGAGGAGCTTCCTTTTCCTCCTCTCCCTCCTCCTGCCCGGAGGCCTCCTCTGTCTCCGGCGCTTCTTCCACCTCTTCGGACTCCACCGCCTCCTTTTCCTCCACGTCCTCCTCTTCGGCTTCCTCGTCAGACATCGCCTCCGGCAATTCCTCTGGCGCCTCCTCATCTGGTGATTCGGCCTCTGCCTCTTCCACCTCCGCCGCAGCGGCCGCGGCAGCTTCCTCCTCCGCCCGCCGCTGGGCCTCCCGCTGCTCCTCGATAATCTGCTGCTGAGCTTCCTTTTCTATCTCCCGCTTGACCTCCTCGGAAAGGCCCCGCTCCAGCCGCTCCCGCCGCCAGGGGTCGGTAAGATTGAGCTTGGTGATGGCCACATTGGAGGGATGCACGGGTCGGGGAACCTTGCTGCCGTCCACCTTGGTGGTGACCACGCCTTCCACCTCGATGGTCTGGCCCTTGGGGTTCACGTGGCGCACCTTGTCCGTGTGGTTTTTGAAATCGCCGCGGAGCACCCTCACCGTGTCGCCCTGCACCACCGGAAGGCTGCGCTTGTTGTACCTCACGATGAGGTCTTCGGCCAGATGGGCGGCCAGTCGCTTCCGCCGCCTGTGGAGGGGCGCGGTGTACAAATCTTTTCTCTGCTTGCGAGGCTGTCGGGAATTCATGGTATCACACAATCATAGATGCCGTGGCGGACACCCGGGGCCACCGCTCGGCCGCTTCCCGGGCCACCGGGCCCTTAATGACCGAGCCCTTCAGGTCTCCCTCGGGAGTGACGATGACCGCCGCGTTGTCCTCAAATTGAACCTTCATGCCGTCGGGACGGTTGTAGGGCATACGCTGCCTGACCACCACCGCGTGAAACAGCTGCCGCTTCATTTCCGGCTTGCCCTTCTTCACGGTAACCACAATCAGGTCGCCCACCCCTGCCGACGGATACTGCCGGTGGGTGGTTTTGATGTGCTTGACGGCCACGATTTCCACAACCCGGGCACCGGTGTTGTCCACGCAGTCCAGGCGGGTGCCGGTAATCAGGCCGCGGGTAACCTTTGCTGCTATGCCTTTCATTTTTTCTCCACCACCACGAAGGAAACCGTTTTGCTCAGGGGGCGGCACTCCATAATGGTCACCTCGTCACCCTCCTGCACCTCGATGCAGGGGGGGAGGTGCGCCGAATAGCGGCCGGTGCGTTTTTCGTAGCGCTCAAACTTGGGCAGGTAGTGCATGCGCATCTTTTCCATCACCACCGTCTTATCCATGGACGTTGACACCACCTTGCCGGTGAGCATCACGCCTCGGACGGGCAGCTGCCCGTGGAAGGGGCAGTGGACGTCGGTGCATTCCTTTTCCGGTTCTTTCACGTTAATGCCAATCATTTTATCTTCCTGATTCGATCTTCGGGGCGAAAGGCGATATCTGCGCCCCTGACGGTCACGCCGTCGATGACGAAGGTGGCAATGTCCTTGGCCACTCGCTTCACGCCGTGGGGGGTGTCTACGACCAGCGTGTTTTTGGTCTCGTCGACAATGTGTCCCTCCACCCCCTGCAGCGAGGGGTCGGTGCAGTTCTGGATGCGCACCGGGAGGCCTATGAGCTCGCCTTTCATAAAGGTTGTGTCGTGCATCATTTCACTTCCACCGCAAATCCTAGCTCCTCTAGGCGTTTGCGGGCCTTGTCCTTGTGATTTCCCTGCAGCTCGATTTTTTTATCCTTAACCGTGCCCCCGCAGGCGCAGGTTTTCTTGAGGTCCCGGCACAGTCCCTCCATGTCGATGTCTGAGGTGTCCACGCCGGAGATGACGGTCATCAGCTTGCCGTACCGCCGCTTTTCGGTGTAAATCTTGATTTCTTGCCCTTCACGGGCAATGTTTTCACACACACATAACTCTTTGGGCAACCCGCAGACGGGACAGATGTCACTCATTCCGTTCTCCTTCCTCCTTCATGACGGTCAGCATACGGGCGATGTTGCGCCGAATCCAGCATATCTTCCCCGGCGAAGGGGGTGAACCGCCCATGGCCGCCCGTCCGTATTCCTCCATTAACTCGTTGCGCCAGTCCTGCAGTTGTTCCTGTCGCTCCTCGTCGCTCATCTCGCGCATATCCCGGGGCTTCATTTTTTCACCGCCTTTTCCACCGCTTCCTTCAACTGCTTGGCCTTGGTGACCCCGATGCCCTTGATGCCCACCAGGTCCTCAACGCTCATCTCGTACAACTCGCGCACGTCCTGGACACCGGCCTTTTTCAAGCGGCGGAGCATGGTTTCGCCGACGCCCTCCAGGTCCTTAAGAGAAAGATGGGCAAACTTGTCCTCCGCCCCCTCCTCCTTGGTCACCTTTTCCTCTTTTTTGACCGGCTTTTTCTTGGCGGGCTTCTTCTCTTTCTTGGGTTCCGGTTCCGGCTCTGCCACTGCCACCTCCTCCGGCTGCTCCTCCACCTCGTCCTCCGCCTTCGCCCTCTCGGCCGGCTCCTCTTCCGGCACCTGAGTGAATATCTCCACCTCGTCGGGCATCTTCATGCCCGGTTTCATGATTCTGACCTTGATGCCCAGCACGCCGGGTTTTTTCTTGGCCACGGTCATGCCGGTGTCCATCACCTGGTTGGCCACCTCGCCGCAGTACTTGACGTGGCCCTTGGTGAACTTTTCGGTGCGATGGCGGGCGCCGGTTATTTTCCCGGAGATGATGACCTGGCACCCCCGGGCACCGGATTCGATTATGCGCCGCACGGTGGAGTGCCCCACCCGGCGGAAGTGCCAGCCCCGCTCCAGGGCGGTGGCCACCTTGTGGGCCATGATTTGGCCGTTGAGGGGCGCCTTGTTGCCAATCTCCTCGATTTCCACCTGCGGATTTTCCAGATGAAACTTCTCGGCCAAGTTGGCAGTCAGTTCCTTGATGTTACGGCCGCCCCTGCCGATGACGATGCCCGGACGTTCGGTGACCAGCGAAATCAGGGTGCCCATGGGGGTGCGCTGAATGGTGAGGCCGCCAAAGCCGGCCCGCTCCGTTTCCTTGCGCAGGTATTCCTTGATGAGCATCCGTTTTTCGCCTTCCTGCACGAATTTTCGCTCAACAGCCATATTACTCCTTTTCCTCCACAATTAACTCGATGTTGGTAGTCTGCTCATTTTTGGGGCTACTGCGCCCGAAGGCGCGGGGTCGAAAGCCGCGAATCTTGCGCCCCCGGTAGGCGGCGGCGTGGACGATGACCATGGACTCGGTATCCAACCCCTTGTACTCGGCATTGTTCTCCGCGTTCTTCAGCACGGCCAGGATGTGCCGGGAGGCCTTCTGGGGATAGGCACCGGGTCCCATACCCCGGCGGTGGGACACGTCGTCATTGTGCATCTTGAAGGGGATGGGCCGCTTCAGGGCCACCACGTCCTCCAGGAGCTGGCGTGCCTGGGGGATGGTCAGGCCTTTGAGGGCCTTCATTATGTTACGGGAGTGCTTGGGAGATATGTGCAACTCGTGTCCATAGGCCCGGGCACTTCGCTCTGCATCTTTGGTCGCTGAATATCCCATAGTATCACTTCAAAGGTAAATATTTCGAGCCACGGGTGGCACCCACACCGGGCCCCGCATGTTTCACTTGCTTGCGCGTCAGCGCGAATTCTCCCAGATAATGGCCCACCATCTCCGGGGTGACGTGCACGTCCACGAACTCCTTGCCATCGTATACCGCGATGTGCTTTCCGAAGAAATCGGGCACAATGACCATGTCGCGCAGATGGGTTCGCACCACCTGGCCTTTGGCGGCGTTACGCACGTCCTGCAGCAACTTGTTTTGACCCCGGGTCAGGCCGCGGGTGAAACTGCGGCGTTGACGGGCCGGCAGGTAGTCCAGAAACTCGTCCAGGGACATGCCCTGCATTTCTTCCACCGTCAGGCCGCGGTAGGCGAACTCCTTTTTGGCGCCGATGTCAATTTTCTTTTTTCTTCGTGCAGCTCTCCGTACCATATGTATCACCTCTTACCAGTCCTCCGGGCAGCAATGTTGCCCACTTTTCGTCCCGGCGGGGCGTTCCTGCTCACCGAGGACGGCTTGCCCACATGCTGATGGGCACCGCCGCCGTGCGGATGGTCCACCGGGTTCATGGCCACACCCCGCACCGTGGGATACACGTGCCCACGGGGTTTCATGGCGTGGTGTTTCTTGCCCGCTTTCATAAACGGCTTTTCGTTTCTCCCGCCGCCGGCCGCCACCCCGACGGTGGCCCGACACTGCGGATGGAGTTTTTTCTGCGCCCCGGAGGGGAGCTTGACAATTACGTAATCGCCGTGGGAGATGATGGTGGCATAGTTGCCCCCGGAACGGGCCAGCTTGCCCCCGTCTCCGGGATTGCTCTCAATGTTGTAGATGGGCGTTCCCTCCGGAATGGAGCCCAGATGGATGACATTCCCGGGTTTAACCAGGCTCTGGTCGGTAAAATGTACGGTCTGGCCCACCATGGCCCCTTCCTGAGCCCGCATCTTGACAAGGTCGCCGTTATCCATCTCCACCACGGCCAGCGGCGTCGAACTGCCGGGATTGTGGATGAGGTCTCTAATCACCCCCTTCGTTCTCTCCACCGCCGGATACGGCGACGGAGCCTTGTGTTTAAAGGACGGACTCAGATAGGGGGTGTTGGCGGAGCCGCGCCGTTGATGTATTAATCGCTTTCCCATTTTATGTCACCTCAGAATATACCAATCCGCATGCCGATGTCATCTGCCTCATAATCGGGGGTCAGGGTGACCACGGCCAGCTTGCCGTACTTGGTGATGCGGGTGGTTACCTTGGCCACTTTCACGTCGAACATGCTTTCCGCCGCCTGCTTTATCTGGTTTTTGGTCGCCTGCACGTTGACAGCAAACTGCAACGCGTTATGCTGTTCCATGAGCATCATGGATTTTTCCGTTACGTAGGGGTGCAGGATGATGTCATATGGATTCATGTCTCCTCCTTCATGGCCTTGAGAGCCTGGCGGGTGAACAGGGTCAGTCGTCCGGCGTCGCCGCCGGGGGCCAGGTGCTCCACGTTGACTTCGGTGGGCATAATCACGTCCACACCTACCAAATTGCGGGCGGCTTTTTTAAGATTTGCCGGGTGGCTGGCCACGATGAGCATGGACTTGGGAACCTTGTATTTGCGTCCCCGGCGCTTGCCCTTACCGGCGCGCACGTGCTTCCCCTGCCTGGCCCGCTCCACGTCGGCATACACGCCGATTTTTTCCAGCGCCTCCACCACCTCTTTGGTTTTGCTCAAAGATTCAAAATCATCGTCCAGGACCACCGGCAGGGCCACCTCTTCGTCGAAGCGATGGCCGCGCTGCCTGACCAGGTCCGCATTGGCTGCGGCGGCCAGGGCAGAGCGGCGGGCCAGGGCCATTTCTTTTTTGTTGATTTTTTTGTTCCAGTTCTTTTCTGGCTTGGGGGGATGTGCCGAACGGCCGCCCACCGAGCCGGGCATAAAGGCTGCCCGGTTGCCCTGAGTCAGGCGGGGCACGCGGGACACGCCGCGACCCGGCCCCCAGGACTCCACCGGGTGCTTCTTGCCAGCGGTGGCCTCAACTCCGTAGGGCTGGCGGCGGTTGGCCCGCACGGCGGTCACCGCCTTGCGGATCAGGTCCGGTCGAAAGGTTTCCTCAAAGATATGGGGAAGCGTGATTTCGTCGGCAACGCTGCCGTCCAACGCATACACTTTGGCCTTCATTATACCCCCTGTTTGCTGGTGGTTGAAATATAGGTTATTTCCGGTTTTTCCACTTTAACGCCCTTCTTGTAGCGGATAGAGTCCCGCAGGCGAATGAGACGCTTGGCCGGCCCGGGAATAGAGCCGTGAATGATGATGTACTTGTTGCGCACCACACCGTAGCGCACGAAGCCTCCCTCCGGCGTGATGTCCTCGCCGTCCTCGCCGATTTTGAGAATGCGCTTGTTGTACTCCACCCGGGAATGATAGCCGGTCTGCCCGGCCTGGGGAACGGTGGAGCGGACCCAGGACAGCCAGGGCCCCAGCGTGCCCACCATGCGGCGGTGCTTACGGTTCTTGTGGTGCAGGAGTTTGACCCCCCATCTCTTGACGGAGCCCTGGAATCCCTTGCCCTTGGTGATGGCGGCCACATCCACCATGGTGCCCTCCTTGTACACGTCGGCCACCTCCAATTCAGTGCCCAGTATCTCCTTGGCGTAGGCCAGGCGCTCCTCCAGGCTGCCCCCGCCGATGCGAATCTCCATGATGTCGGGCACCTTTTTGGGCACCCCGGTGACGGAGGCGGGCAGGGTGTAGGCGATGACCCGCACGTCGTCAAAGGCCGTATCCTTCAGTTCAGTGGATTTCTTGGGCAGGGAAATCCGGTCCCCCAGCTCGTCCACGTTGTCTGCCCACTGCTCGCTCACCGTCCGCAGACCGTAAGGTGTCTTGGCGTACAGTCGAACGGCGGCGATTTTGAGGGGCGGCGTCTCCACCACGGTCACCGGCACCACGACCTCCCGACCGGAGGTGGTGGAGGTGGGCCGATAGTCGACCACGAATACATGGGTCATGCCGGCCTTGTATCCAGCGAATCCCTGCAGTCGTGGCTTATCTCCTCCTTCCGGCCACGATGTAATTCTGGCTACAGGCTTCCGGGCCCGTTTGCGAGGCGAATAGCCGTGCGAACCTCTTTTAGGATGATGTATTTCTGGCACTGTGTTCACCTGTTGAGGAAGTAAACTTTTACCCAAATGTAGAATGTTATATATAAAGATACGGGTGCGGCCCGCCGAACATAGGGGTCCGCCCCCGCGCCAACCTTTAAAAAACCCCACCCATGTACATACATGGAATCAGCAGCCATCGGCGACTGCCGGCTGGAACTGGCGCAGGGAGACATCACCGGACAGGAGGTGGACGCGGTGGTCAACGCCGCCAATTCCCGACTGGCCCCGGGCGGCGGGGTGGCGGGGGCCATTCACCGGGCAGCAGGCCCCGAATTATGGGAGGAATGCCAGACGATGCAGGGCTGCCGGACCGGTCAGGCCACAATAACCGCAGGATACCGTCT
>DSCA01000125.1 GCA_011049295.1 Thermoplasmatales archaeon | reverse complement strand
CGGTGAGGGTATAGGTGTTGCTGCTGCCGTTGTTGTCGGTCACCTTGAGCGTCACGTTGTAGGAGCCGGGCTGGGGCCAGGTGTGGGTGGCCAAGGGATTGACGGATTCGTCGGTGCTGTGGTAGATGCCGTCGCTCTCCCAGTCCCACTGGTAGAGTTCGATGATGCCGTCCGGGTCGTAGGAGGCAGAGGCATCAAAGGACACCTGTTGCCCCGGCTGGGGATTGGCCGGCGTGAAGCTGAACTGGGGCACCGGCGGCTCATTGGCTCCCTCGGCGTTGACAGTCACGATTTTGGTGGCGGTGGCGGCGTCCCCGTCGTTGTCGGTCACGGTCAGGGTAACCGTGTAGGTGCCCTCGGCGGCATAACTGTGCTGCGCCGTCCTGCCGCTGGTACTCCCCTCGTCCCCGAAATTCCAGGAATAGGAGGCGATGCTGCCGTCGGGGTCGCTGGATCCTGAGCCGTCAAAGGAGATGGTCTCTCCCACCTGTGGATTGGGCGGGCTGTAGGTGAAGGATGCAGCGGGAGGGGCGTTGGACACGGTTACCGTTTTGGTGACGGAGTCGGTCCCCGCCGAGCCGGTCACGGTCAGGGTAACCGTGTAGGTGCCTATCCCCTGGAACTGGTGCACGGGGTTGGTGTCCGTGGATGACGAGCCGTCACCGAAATTCCACTGGCGGGTGGCGACGCTCCCCGTGGACCGGTCATTGAACCGGACGAAGTCGGCGCGGGTGGGATTCTGGGGGGTAAAGGTGAAGTCTGCCTCCGGCGGCTCCGGAGGGGCTGCCCCCCCGCCCCCCGTCCAGATGACCTGGCCGGTGGGGCTGTATTTTATGGTGTAGTAGCGAGAGGCGTCAGCCGAATTGTAGCCGGTGACTATCACGTTGTTGTTTTTGTCCACCGCCACGTCCATGGCTCTACCCGTGAAGTTTTCTCGCTTCGGCCAGCCGGTTACCTCATTCAGTTGGGAATTGTATTTGATGGTGCAGAAGTTCTCGCAGGACGTTCCGGTGACCACCACGTTGTTCTGACTGTCGATGGCAATGCCCAGTGCGTCATCGGAACAGTCGCGCACATCTCCGCCAACCTGTTTGGTAAACGGCCGGTAAATGGCTGTTTTGTAGTTGCCGTTGCTGTCGTATTTGACCATCAGATAGTCTTTATCCTGGTCGGTTTCCGACCCCCCTATGACGTAGATGTTGTTGCCGGAGTCCACGGCCACGCCTGCTGCACTGTTGTTTTCGCCGCTGTTGGCGTAGTATTTCGGTCCCCATATCTTGTTTAGATTGCTGTCGTATTTCAGCGTGCAGTAGGCCAGCTGGTCGTTGTAGTTGGTGGAGCCGGTGACGATGACGTCGTTGTTGCTGTCGATGGCGATGCCGAATCCCAGGTCGGCGTTGCTCAGGTCAAGCGTGGCTTGCTTGAGCAGGCTGCCGCTGGAGTCGCACTTGAGCGTCCAGTAGTCGCCGGAAAACCCGGTTTGAAAATCTATTTTGAAGGACATGCCGGTGACCAAGATGTTGTTGGCACTGTCCACCGCTGCCCTCCAGGGTGTGTCGTAAAACTTATTATGATATGTTTTGTGCCAGAGTTTACTCCCATCTTTGGAGTATTTTACCAGGATGTAATCAAAACCATTAAATGCGCTGGTGTTGGCTGAGCCCACCACGATGACGTTGTCGTTGCTGTCCACCACCACGTCCTTGCCGATGTTGTAGTTGTACTCGGAAAACTTTTTGCTCCACATGAGGTGACCGTCGCTGGCCGCGTACTTTTCCGTCTGGATTATCCACTTGCCGCCCTCGTATACCTGGCCGGTGACAATCACGTTGCCCTGGCTGTCCACGGCCACCCCGTTGGCGGCCATGTTCTCTGCTGCCCCCGGCCGGGTGTCGTCGCCGTTCACTGCTGCCACCGGTATCAGAAGACCTGCTACCAGAATCAATGTACCCAGTTTTACCAGCGTGTTTTTTATCATGGTTTCGACCTCGAACTTCTTGTCATATCGCACGGTTTTATTTAAGTTTTGTTTATCTGTGTATTTTATGTCCGCATATAAAAAATGTGGTACAATTATCGAAGGGTATCCCTATACAGGAGGCGCTTCTCGGTCACCACCGCGTCCACCGGCACGTCGTGCTCCTGGTTGGGTACCTCGTCCAGCACCTGGAAATCGTAGGCCAGACCGATGGTGGTTCCCCTGATACTCCGCAGAAGCCGGTCGAAATATCCCCCGCCGTACCCGATGCGGTTGCCCCGGACGTCGAAACCGATGCCCGGTACCAGGCACACCTCGACCGATTCCGCCGGGCGCTCCCGTACCTCTGTGGGTTCCAGAATGCCGTAGGCGCCGGTGGACAGCTCCTGCCACTGGTGCAGGGAGGAGAGCAGAAGGGTATGCCTCTGCCGGTCGGCCACCACCGGAACCAGCACCTCCCGGGATGTCTGGCTGAGCAGAGAGCGAATCAGGCCGTGGGTGTTGACCTCGGTGCCGTGGGAGATGTAGGCGAGTACGGTACGGGCGGCGGAAAAAGAGGGTACGGTCATCAGCCGGGCTATAATTTGGTTGCTCTTCTCCAGAATGTCCAGGGTGGATAGGTTATTGCGCCGCTCCAGGAGCTGGCGGCGGAGGGCAGCCTTTTCTTCCTGCATCACAGGTCCAGGATGTCCTCAATGGTGGAGAGGAGGCCGTAGATGTCGTTCACCTGGAGGTCTCCCATGTGGGCTATGCGGAAGGTCTGCTCCTTCAGGTCTCCGTAGCCGTTGGAGATGCGCAGGTGGTGGTTGGCCAACTCCTTGTTTAAATCGGCCACGGATATTCCCCGGGTGTTTTTCACGCAGGTCAGGGTCTTGGACCAGTAGCCCTCCTCCGGGTAGATGTCAAAGTGTTTTTTGGCCCATTTCTGGACTATGCCTGCCAGGCGGTCGTGCCGGGCAAACCGGTTGTCCAGGCCTTCCTGGTCAATGATGTAGTCCATCTGGTTTTTGAGGGCAAACATCTGGGATATGGCCGGGGTCACCCGGGTCTGGTTTTTCTGGTGGTACTTGTACATCAGGGGTATGTTGAAGTAGTAGCCCCGGTTCAACTCCTCTGCCCGCTGGAGCAGGCGCTGGCTTACCGAGGCCACGGCGATGCCCGAGGGCAGAGCAAAGCACTTCTGCACGCCGGCCAGGCACATGTCCAGGCCCCAGTTGTCCACCTCGATTTTGACTCCGCTCATGCCGGATACGGCGTCCACGAACAGCAGCACGTCAGGATAGCCCTGTACCACCTCGGCTATCTCCTGCACCGGGTTCATCATGCCGGTGGACGTCTCGTTGAGGACCACGGTGACGGCGTCGTATTCCCCAGAGTCCAGCTTTTCCTTCACCATGTCCGGCTTTATGGCCCGGTTCCAGTCCAGGGCGAGGGCGTCGCAGGGGATGTTGTGGGCTTTGGTTATCTGGTGCCATCTCTTGGAAAAGGCACCGTTGACCAGGTTAAGGCACTTTTTCTTGACTCCGTTGACTACCGCGGATTCCATGGCGCCGGTGGATGACGATGTGTACAGGAGCACTGGATTCTGGGTGTAGAGGAGTTGCTGCAATCTGGTTTGTATGTGTGCGTAGAGGTCGGAAAACGCTTTGGAGCGGTGGTGAATCTGCGGGGTGGCCATGGCCTGCAAATTCTCTTCTCGGACCTCCGTGGGTCCAGGAGTAAACAACTTCTCGTGCATGGGGGTGTATGAGATAATTCTTACTTAAACGTTTCTTGCCTGGACCATGATTTTGTGGGCCATCCCCCGCCCGATGGTGGTCTCCCGACCGTCTATTCTCACTACTAGGGGGCCGCGCAGGGGATGGGCGGTTACCACCTCGATGTTTTTTCCTTCCCGGATTCCGCGGGCCCGAAGGTTGGCCGTGAAGCCGCCTCCGCCCTCTATGGCTGCTACTATGCCCTTGCTTCCGGGGGCGAGGTGGGAGAGGGGGACAGGAGAGGACATGTTTTAGGGAAGCCTAAATTTGTATTTAAATTTTGCGGGGGACGGGCATATTTTCTTTCTGTTCATGCTCAGTTAATTTTAAATATTTCCATTATATTGCTTAATTGGAGGCACAAAATGAAGAAATACAAAGCCAAAGCGGCGATTGGAATGTTAGTAGCATTGTTAATGGTCATGGGAACGGTGGCAGTACTGCCCACCGGGACCGATAACACTACGCATTCCTCGCCGAATGAGAAAAGCACCATAGACCTTACGCCAGAAGACCAAAGTAATGACCCACCCTACATTTTAGACCAATCGGTACGAGAGGAGCCCATCGATGACCCGGCAGTTGCCAATCTCCAGGAAGGCCAAGGTGACGTGAACTACAATACCGACGCCGGCAACAACATCCTCAAGTCACTGCCGCTATATCCCGGAGAGGTCCGAGACCGGGCTCCGGGACGAGGTACCCGGGGCCATCTGGATCCCAGCGGCGACAAAGACGACTGGTACTACTTCACCGCTCTCCAGGGGCAGACCATCAATATCAGGGTCACCCCGGAGTCCAACTTCGACATCGAACTGGTGGACGGCACGGCAACCACCATCGCCTCGTCTGCCAACACCGGTACCACCGCCGAGACCATCCAGTATACGGTCCCCTCAACTGGCCGCTACTTCCTGCACATCTACACGGCCGATGATGCGGCCGCCGGCCATTACACCGTTGACGTGACCCTGCAGGGGCAGAACGATGCCGGGAGCGGTAGGGACGCTGGCAACACCATGGCCAGCGCCATGTACATTTCGCCCGGTGCGTACGAGGGCTACCTGGATGTCAACGACTGGGAGGACTGGTACAGCTTCAGCGCCAGCAGCGGTCAGGGTATCCGCATTTCCCTGAAAGTTCTGGGCGAGAAGTCCGACTTCGACGTACATCTGTACAACCCCAGCGGAGAGCTGGTCCACAGGGCCATGTACTACGGTGATGACACCCTGGAGTATCCGGCGGATGCCACCGGTACCTGGAAGTTCAAGATTGACATCTGGCCGGGCTGGGACGAATCGAAGTGGCCGGACAACTACTTCCTGTACGGCTCCGGTCCCTACTCCTTTGAGTTGCAGGTCGGCGTTTCCGTCCAGAACCCGCCGGGCCCCATTCCGCAGCCGGACATTACGCCCATAGCCCAGACCTTCATCGTGGAGGACGACCCGGACAGCAGCACCGACGAGTTCGGCTACCTGGCAGCCGTGCCCGCCGCCAACTACATAGAGGGCGGCAAGCGGTATGTTTCGCCCATTGTCTACCAGGGCGTCGATGAGCTCACCCACTGGTTTGGCACCGTGGACGATACCACCCAGTACCTGCTGGACGACTGGAATGAATACCTGTCCCGCCACGGGATGACGGCCGAGGAGTATCACATCGGCAGCGACCCCGTTGCGGTGGCCGCGGACATTGCCACCACCAAGTGGACGACCTCTAACACTGCGGTGCTGGCCGTGGACGGGAGCACCTTCGAGGACACCTACAATACCGTGATAGACCAGGATGCCACGCTCAACGTCCAGACCGATGTTACCCGTGTCCCGGCGGGGAGTGACAAGCTCAAGGACGTCGGCGGAAAAGCGGCACTGCCCATGTTCATCGGCCCCAAGTGGGCCGTGATGACGTTGCGAGCAGGACCCATCTCGCCGGCACTGGGTATCATTACCCCCCGTTACGAAGTGGGCACTGAGGAAGACTGGCCGCATCCCTACGATGGGCCGGGCGACAACACCAACATATATTTCCCGATTTCCATCCCCGGCATGTGGTTCCCGTATGCTGCCAGCAGCAGTGGCGACTGGACCCTGGAGGTGACCAAGTACAGCGGCGACCGGTACAAGATACCGGTGGACACCACCGACTGCAGCATCGAGGTGACGGTGACCACTGAACAGCCCAGCTACCTGGAAGTGTTCCTGGTGGACCCCAAGGGCAACATCCGCAGACCCGACGTGCCCCACTGGGGCGACCCCACCTATGAGAACATCGAGCCCATTCACTACTGGAATGGTGACCACCACCGCGGCTTCGAGGACTGGCGGTACTGGGAACCGGATTACACCACCGAGCACACCGTGTCCCTGGAATACCCCATGACCGGCAAGTGGACGGTCATCGTGGCCCCGCACTATCCGTTCAAAGAGGAGAAGAGCAGTGATTCCATTCCCTATCATATCACCGCCAACATCCGCGAGCACAACCCCGACCGCATCAACGCCCAGATGTCGGCAGCCAACGCCGCCGTCATCGCCTCGCTCAACCACGCTCCGCTTCTGTACGTGACCAAGGACGAGGTACCGGCAGCCACCAGCGAGGCCCTGTCCACCCTGGGAGCATCCAACCTCATCTTTGTGAACCTGGACGGCGTGAGCTCGGCCAGCGTCAGCGCCACCGAGGAATACACCACCATGCAGGAGGTAATCAACGCTATCAAGGAGAGCCAGCACTCTGAGAACTACATTACCGTGATTTCAGCGGGCACCCTCAACGGGGACTTCGCTCCCTCGGGCATGATTGCTGCCTATCACGGCAGCCCGGTGCTGAACTTCGGCGAAATTCCGGAGGCTTACAGTCTGAACGACATAGCGTATGTCTACCAAACCTATGCTGGTGGCTGGTATCACGGAATCCGCGCCCAGGGCTATGCCCACAAGATGAGCAAGCCCTTCGACTGGATGGAGTTCCTCCAGGGCGCCCTGCAGGGCAACATCCCCGACCCGGGCTTCGACCAGCACAATCGCTGGTACGGCGGCGCCGTTGACATCATACGCGAATGGGTTGACAGCTACGGGCTCGACCTGGAAGGCAAGGAAGCATACATGTTTGTGGGCGACCGGGAGACCGACATCCGCCATACCATCTGCCGCATTATGACCGGCAACAACTCCTTTACCGGCATGATGATGTTTGACACCCCGGCCATGCAGACCGCCCACATCTCCAGAACAGTTCTCTACCCGGCGATAATCTATGCCAATCCGGGCCGCGACGTGACCACCTCCCAGCTGATGAACTTCCCCGACGGTAGAACCTGGACCACCAACGACGGCAAATCCACTGCGGTGAGGTCGTCGCAGAAGATCAAGGAATCCTACAGCTCCCACGGCCGCTTTTTCGAGGGCCACTGTATCTGGGACGGTTACCTGAAGCGGTACAATGACGGCGTGTCGGTAGGCTACTATTCCGGCCACGGCACCGGCGGCTCCGGTATCTCCTATCAGTACCACATCATATCTGAGCAATTCCCCTACGTCGAACCCCGGTACGAGCATCTGAAAGACTTTGAGTGGTGGGATGCCTGGCGTGGCTACATGTACGACGATGCCCAGACCAAGGACCCGCGGTGGGGCGGATTCACCTGGTACAATGCCAAGGAGCCCAACCTGTACGACCTTGTCCACTTCAAGTGGGTGGACCAGGCCTTTGAGAACCTGCACAGCTCAATTGAACTGTGGATGTCCTGTACCACGGGCTCGCACTTCGGTCCCAACATCTATCTGGAGCACGGTGCCGTATTCTGGTACGGTAACGCCGCAACGGGTCTCTGCCCGCAGGCCGACCTGCTGGACGACGCCTGGATGGAGGACATGATGGTTCACGGAAAGAGCATCGGCGATGCTTTCTCTGACTACATGTGGCTGCACCAGCGCGACTATACCACCCGTGACCCCACGGCCATGTACGGCAGCTCTTCGATGACGGTCACCAACATGCAGGTTTTCTTCGGTGATCCCACGCTGGTAGCCTACAGCCCCGACTGGACCGAGCCCACACCCATAACGCCGTAAAGCCCCCTCTTCCCCCCTTTTCCCTTCTTTTTCATTTTTTGCTGGCTGTGCAGAAAATATATATACTAAACGATTGTTAATGTACTGTGAGGAGAATGAAAGTGAAAGTTTTGGGTGTGGCGGCTCTGCTCGCCCTGCTGGCGCTGACCGCATCTACCCTGGGCGATGAAGGGCAACCGGGAAACGATGCGGCCGTAAACCCCGTGGACGGCATTATCCAGGTCTCTACCAACAAATCCGGGTATGCTCACGGCGAGCCGGTTCCCATTGTCATCTCCAATGTGGGTGCCATCTCGCTGGGCGGCAGTCCCTTTCTGGACATCTACAATGACACGGGCCCCGTATTCTCGGTCTCCGTTGACGACCTTCCCAGTTTTCTCGACCCCGGCGAAAGTTTTACCTATGTCTGGGAGCAGCGCAATACGGAAGGCAGACAGGTGAGCGGCGGTAGCTATGTGGCGAGCGGAGGATACAAGACCGGGTGCTGCATTGAAGGAGACGACGCCAGTTTTTACATAGAGCATGGCCGGCAGGAAACCTGGATGCTGGAAACGGTGGAGGCCCTGGGAAAAATAGGATATGACACCGACATCTCCGTGGATGCAGACGACCATATCCACATTTCATATTACGATTTCGGGGTGGCAGACCTCAAATACGCCTGCTGGAAAAACGGCGAGTGGTCCGTCCAGAACGTGGACACCGCCGGGGATGCGGGCCTGTATTCTTCCCTTGCCGTGGATGCAGACGGCGTTCCTCACATCAGTTATTATGATGCCACCAATCAGGATTTGAAGTATGCGGTCAAAGAAAACGGTGCCTGGGCCACGGAGGCCGTGGACACCGCCGGGGATGCGGGCAGCTACACGGACACGGTAATCGATGCGAATGGAAATGTGCACGTGAGCTACTATGCCACCACGGATAGGGCGCTGCGGTATGCCCGCAGAGTGAGCAACGCATGGGATACAGAGGACGTGGCCACCGACATTCGGGTATACGGGACCACCGCCATCGCCCTCGATTCCCAGCAGTCCCCTCACCTGTGTTATTACGATCTCACCTCTTATACTACCTGGTATCTGAAATATGCCCGTCGCGCTGCCAGAGGCTGGGAGATAGAGGTTGTGGACCCCAACCTGTACTATTTCTGGAATCCACCAGGGGCAGGCATTGCGATAGATAAGCAGGACCGCATCCACATCGGCTATGCTGCCTGGAAACAGTGGAACCTCAACTATGCCTGGAAAGCGGGCGACGAGTGGAACCTGGAAACGGTGGACAGCGAGGGCGATGTGGACGGCTATGCCTCGCTGGCCCTGGACAGCCGCGGTTATCCCCACATCAGTTACGTGGACCGCAGCAATTCTGCGCTCAAGCATGCTAACAAAATTCAGTACGAGCCGGACACCCCGGCCCAACCCACCGGGCCGGCCACGGTGCGGAGGGGTAGAGACTACACGTATACCACCTCGACCATCGATTTCGACGGCGACGAGATCCGGTTCGGCTGGGACTGGAATGGTGACGGAATGGTGGACGAATGGACCGGCTTCTACACTTCCGGTCAGGAGGCCTCCGTCCGGCACTCCTGGGACGAGCAGGGAACCTATGCGGTGCGGGTGATGGCCGAGGACAGCACCGGGAGACAGAGCGACTGGTCGCCGCCCCTTTCCATTTCCGTTCCCTATGTCGCCACCGGCCACCATCTCCTGCTGCGCCTGCTCCTTTCCTGGATTGGCAACGGTGCCTCCTCGCTCAGGCCCCTCATCCTCTCCTTCTTTTTCCTCTAGCTCACCGGGCAGGCATCGGGCTCATTCAAAAATTTTTTAAATGTACGACCGATTCGGTGATGTGGCAATATTTGGGAGGGGCGATTGCCACCAAGGTTTTACCACCTCCATCTCCCAGTTCCTCCTCTTCTCCATAATAACGTTTATGAAAGCCATCGCCATTACTGTCCATGATTGAGAAAACCATCGGTCAGGTTCTGGACGAGACAGCACGGAGGTTTCCTGACAATGACGCCCTGGTTTTTCTGGACGGCCCCCGGTACACGTATCGGGAGTTCAGGGAGCAGGTGAACCGGCTGGCCAAGGGTTTGCTGAAGCTGGGCATAGACAAAGGTGACCACGTGGCGGTCTGGGCCTACAACGTGCCGGAGTGGGTACTGCTGCAGTTTGCCACGGCCAAAATAGGGGCCGTGCTGGTGACCGTTAACATTTACTACAAGGCACATGAGCTGGAATACCTCCTCAAGCAGTCGGATGCCACCGCCCTGTTTCTGGTGGAGGGCTTCAAAGATGTCAGCTACGTGGACACCCTCTACCAGGTTTTTCCGGAACTCAGACGGGGACAGAAGTCCGATAAGCTGCCTCGCCTTCAGCACGTGGTGTTCATGGGCGAGGAGAGCCATCCCGGTATGCACACCTTCGCCCAGGTCATGGAAGGGGGTGGAGATGTTACCGACGAGACTCTCCGTCAGATACAGGATTCACTGGACCCCCACGACGTGGTCAACATGCAGTATACCTCGGGAACCACCGGGTTTCCCAAGGGAGTTATGCTCACCCACTACAACATCGTAAACAATGCCTACTGGGTGGGCAAGTATCTGGGGCTCACCGAAAAAGACCGCATGTGCATCCCGGTGCCCTTTTTCCACTGCTTCGGCTGCGTGATGTCCACCCTCAACTGTGCCATTTACGGGGCAACCATGGTTCCCATCCGTATTTTTGATGCCGGGGAGGTGCTGCAGGCCGTGGAGCAGGAGCGATGCACGGTCATCCAGGGCGTGCCCACCATGTTCATCCGGGAACTGGACCACCCCGATTTTGAGCGGTTTGACACCTCGTCTCTGCGCACGGGCATCATGGCCGGTGCCACCTGTCCCATGGAGGTCATGAAGCGGGTGATGAACGACATGGGGGCGGACGAGATAACCATCTGTTATGGGCTGACCGAGGCCTCGCCGGTCATCACCCAGACCAAGCGGGACGACCCCATAGAAAAGAGGGTGCAGACGGTGGGCAAAGCCCATCCTCCGGTGGAGGTCAAAATCATTGACCCTGAGAGCGGCGAAGAGATGCCTCCCAACCAGCCCGGCGAGCTGATTGCCAAGGGCTACAACATCATGAAAGGATACTACAAGATGCCCGAGCAGACCGCCCAGGCCATCGAAAACGGCTGGCTGCATTCCAAGGACCTGGCGGTGATGGACGAGGAGGGCTACATCCGCATTCTGGGCCGGGTGGACGACATGATTATCCGGGGAGGCGAAAACGTCTACCCCCGGGAAATAGAGGAGTTCCTGTATACCCACCCCCAGGTCAAGGACGTGGCGGTGGTGGGGGTTCCCCATGCCGAGTACGGCGAGGAGGTGGCCGCTTTCATTCAGCTCCGGGAGGGGGAGTCCTCCAGCGAGGAGGAAATCAAGCAGTTCTGCCGGGACAACATCGCCCGCTACAAAACGCCCAAGCACATCTTTTTTGTCGACGAGTTCCCCATGACCGCCAGCGGCAAAATCCAGAAGTACAAACTGCGCGACCACGCCAAGGGTCGTCTGGGCCGGTGACCATGAAGATAGCCCATATTTCGGACATTCATTACAGCAAGAGCTGGATGTTTCTGCGGGACCTCTTTCAGCGCTGCCTGGCCATGGTGAACGAGGAAAAACCGGATGTGGTGGTCATCACCGGCGACGTTACCGACTTCGGTCTGGTGGCCGAATTTGAGGGAGTGCACCGGGCGCTGGAGGAACTCGCTGCACCCTACTTCATCGTTCCCGGCAACCACGACGCCCGCCACGAGGGATACAAAAAATTCGAGCAGTTTTTCGGCGACCGGTTCTTTGCCCGGCACCATGCCGGCTACACCTTTGTGGGCATCGACAGCAGCGAGCCGGACATCGACGAGGGGCACGTGGGAAGGGAGCAGTTGCGGTGGCTGGAGGACCACCTCTCACCCCGGGCCATAGTGTTTCTGCATCACCATCTGGTCCCCATTCCCAACACGGGAAGGGAGCGCAACGTGCTGGTGGACGCCGGCGGCGTGCTCAAGATGCTGGTGGCCCACGGGGTTCCCCTGGTGCTCAGCGGCCACAAGCATGTGCCCTGGGTGTGGAACCTCAACGGTACGGCGGTCTCCACGGCGGGCACTGCCCCCTGTGAGCGTACCGGCGCCTTCCAGTCCTTTAACCTCATCGAGATAGAGGGGTAGCATCGGACCATCGACACCGTGAACATCGCCACCGGCGAGCGCATCCACCGGGTGGTGGAGCCGGCGGGGGGCCACGAGATTTAAGAAACTATTTATAGCGTGGACCATTGGAGAAACGTATGGAAGGGGACGGGACGACCACAGGTCCTGCATCGGAAAGTTCCACCACCTCCCTGGTACTGGTGACCGGCGTGGGGGCTTTCATCATTTTTTCGGCAATGGTAGCCGCCTTTCCTCATGGCATGCACCTCTCGCCCCTCCATACGGTGTCCTACCAGGGAACGGCAGATACTTTTTTTTCCGGCCGGCTGACCATCTCCGGTCTCCTCAACGGCACCCTGGCAGCCTACAACGTGTCCTCCTGCACCATTTCCGGGATGGACGAGGTACGCATTTCAGATGCCCAGCAGGGGGAGCAGCGCTTTGCCCCTGCTCACCTCACGGTCACCGAAGGCCGGTGCGTTATCAACGGCAGCACCCTTCTCAATCTCACTCTTCCCTCTTCCCTGGCCGTCTACAACCACACCAATGCTACCCGCCTGCTCCTGGCCACCTCCGGTCACCTGACCGTCCAGTACGCGACCCCGGTTCGCCTGACGGTGGACGCAGGTACCATCACCGTAAACAACCAGACATGGCAGGGGTCGGATACGGTGTACGTGGACCTGAGTCCGGGGGCCAGGATGGATATATCGGCTGCCACCTTCGGTCTGTCCACGGACGATGTCCTTTCTCTCGCCTTTGAGCGTAGTGAGCGCGTCCCTCCCTCGCTGGCGGGTTCCCTGGATGTTCCTCTCTCCTCCCTGCCCTTTTCCCCGGACGGCCTCCTGGGGGTAACGGATGCCGTCCTGACCGTTGACGGCGCAGAGCGGGAGCCGGCCAACGTTTCTCTGCTGCGGGGAGAGGGTACGGCCCACATTGGCCACCACGTCTCCGTCCGGGCCACCGGTCCCCTGGTCTTCCAGGACAGCACATTCATATCAGACCGGCAGTCGTCGGTAGTGTGGTTTGTCCCCCGCCGCATCATCGGGCTGTGGCCCCTGGCCATTGCCACCTGGATTGTCACCGCCTTGGTCAGAAAAAAATGGGGGGCCAGAGTGCAGCGCGACACCCGGTTTCGAGGGGTGGCGGTCATCCTGCACCTGCTGCCCCTGGCCCTGGCCCTCTATCTGTGGGACCGGGAAACGGAGTATCTGTTCGGCAAGAGCATCCTGGCTGCCCTCGCCTCCCTGATAAACGGAGGAGGCGTAAGCCTCGACCAGTGGATTATTGTTCCCTTCGAGGTTATCCCCCTGCTGGCCGCCCTGGCATTCATCGCCGTGCCGGTGGGGCTCATTGTTTCCGCGGCATCCCGTCTGCTAGGCGTGGAAACCCTGGGCGAGGGGGTGGGAAGGGGAACCGGGGCCCTCCTCTCCTTTCTGGTGGGGACAGCCTACATACCCTTTTTCCTGAACGTAACCCTGGCTCCAATCGTGGGCAGTTTTCTGGGGTGAGAATGCACGCCACGCCGCTGTACAACCAGAGGGCTCTGCACCTTGCCTCCCTGGACACCCTGGTGGTGGCCGACCTGCACATAGGCATCGAATACGACCTCTCCCTGTCCGGCGCGTATCTGCCCTCGCAGACCCAGGTGCTGGCCGACCGGATTCTCGGCTTGATCGAAGACACGGGAGCCCGACGGCTGCTGATAAACGGCGACCTCAAGCACATGATTGCGCCCGGTGCAGACTCCCAGGAATACCGCCGGGCCCTCCGCCAGGAAAAGAGGGAGCTGGACGCTTTTTTGACCCGGGTGAGTGGACAGGTGGAAGTGACCCTGGTGGCGGGTAATCACGACGGGGGACTCCGGACCGGCAGAGGACTGCAGGTGGTGGACCCCCGCGGCGAGAGGCTGGACGAGGCAATCGGCTGCGCACACGGCCATGCCTGGCCACGGGACGAGGTGATGCAGGCCGACCTGATGCTCATGGGGCACGTCCATCCCGTGGTGCGGCTGCGCAACTCCCTGGGCTATGCCTCCTCTCAGCCCTGCTGGGTCCGGGCTCCCCTGCGGGAAAAGGATGCCCGGGAGGTGTACGAGACGGCCAACGCCAACCTGGAGGTCATCGTCATGCCCGCCTTCAATCCGCTGTGCGGAGGGACCGCCGTGAATACCGAGGGTCTGCTGGGGCCGCTGGCAAAAATCATCGACCTGGCCCGGGGTCAGGTGTATCTGCTGGATGGCACCTTTCTGGGCACCGTTGCCGACCTGTAACCGGCGGGCAGAAACCTTTTATCTCCTTTGGTCATTACTGCCTGAGCACCATGAAGATACTGGTAACCGACCCTCTGGCTGAGGAGGCCATGGATATGTTGCGGGAGAACCATGAGGTAGTGGTCAACAAGGTCACGGGAGACGAGCTGGCAGCGGTCATCGGTCCCTACCACGCCCTGATGGTCCGCAGCGGCACCCAGGTGACCCCGGAGGTCATCCGGCGGGCCGACAACCTGCAGGTCATCGGACGGGCGGGCATCGGCGTGGACAACATCGACGTAAAGGCAGCCAGCGCCAAGGGCATCAAGGTGGTGAATTCCCCCACCGGTGCCACCCCCTCGGTGGCAGAGCTGGCCATCGGCCACATGATCAGCCTGGCCCGCCATCTGCCTCGAGCCGACCGCACCATACGCAGCGGAGAATGGGCCAAGAAGCAGTTGAAGGGGGTGGAGCTGCACGGCAAAACCCTGGGCCTGGTGGGCTGCGGCAACATCGGGCAACTGGTGGCCCATACCGCCCGGGCCTTCAACATGACGGTCATCGGCTACGACCCCTACATCGGAGCGGAAGAGATGGCCGAGCACCACATCACCAGGATGGACTCCCTGGACGACCTGATGAGCCGGGCGGACTTCATATCTCTGCACGTGCCCCACACCAAACAGACCCATCACCTCATAGATGCCGGCATGCTGGCCAAGATGAAACCCACCGCTTTTCTGGTCAACTGCGCCCGGGGCGGGGTGGTGGATGAGGAGGCGCTATATCAGACGCTCAAGGCAGGCCGGATTGCCGGTGCCGCCCTGGACGTATACGAAAAAGAGCCGCCGGGCAAACCCAAACTGGCGGAACTGGACAACGTGGTCTTCACCCCCCACCTGGGCGCGGCCACCAGAGAGGGACAGACTCGGGCCGGGACCGTCTGCGCCGAGCAGGTGCTGAAGGTGCTGGCCGGCGAGGAGCCCGACTTCTGGGTGAACAGGGCCTGACCTCGGCAAAGGCTATAAACCGCCTGTCCATGGTCAATGGTGGAGTTTGAAGCCCAGCGGCGGGATGCCACCGCCCGCACCGGAACCCTGCGTTTTGAGCAGACCGCTCTTCTAACCCCGGCCATACTCTGGTATGCCTCGGAGCGCATCTCCCCGCCGCCCTTCGCAGACTTTTACCTCTCCCAAGAGGAGGGACGCTACCCTCGCCTGGGCCATGCCGGCAGATATTTTTTCCCCCTTTCCCGCCGCGGCAGCACCATCCCCCCCACCCTGGTCTATCCCGCCGCTCTCCCCGACGGGTTTCACCAGATGGCGGCCGCCTGGAACCAGGAGCAGGCCGACGAGGTGCAGGTGGTTTCCGCCTCCGCCCCGGACCGCATTGCACCGCAGGCCACCCTGTGCGTTCTGGCCAATGCCCGGGAGCTGTTTGCCCATCCCCGCATTTTCGTCGACGCCATCACCCGGATGCGAGAGGTCGTCGGATACCAGCGGGCGCTCTACACCCCGGGCCTGGGCCTCCCCGAGCACCTGGCGGTTTTGGCCTACTGTACCGTGGACGTGATGGATTCCCTCTCCCTCATAGAGCACGCCCGCCGGGGACAGTTTCTTTCCGTAGAGGGGAGCACGGGGGCAGAGGAATTGCCGGAAGTTCCCTGCTTTTGCCCCGCCTGCCAGCGGCAGGAGCGCTCCTTTTCGTGGCTGCTTTCCCACAACTGCCATGCAGCCGCTGCCGAGCTCCGGCTGGTGAGAAATGCCGTGGTCCGACAGGAGCTGCGCAATCTGGTGGAAACGAGGGCTGCCGGAAATCCCCACCTGGCGTCCATCGTGCGACTCATGGACAACCAGCACTACGATTTTCAGGAAAAACGTTACCCGGTGACCGGTGGCCCTATCGAGGCCTCTCCCTACACCCTCACCCGGCCGGACGTGGAGCGCTTCCGCCAGAGGGTTCTGGATCGGTACGGCAGGCCCTCGTCAGCCCGTATTCTTCTTCTCCTTCCCTGCTCGGCCCGCAAACCCTACTCGTTTTCCCCCTCCCATCGGCGGTTTAGAGAGGTCGTTCAGGCCTGCGGAAACCCCGGCGTGGTGCACGAGGTGATGGTCACCTCCCCCCTGGGACTGGTGCCTCGGGAGCTGGAGATGGTGTATCCGGCCGCCCACTACGACATCTCGGTCACCGGGGAGTGGAGCCGGGACGAGCAGGTCATGCTGTGCGCCCTCCTCCACCGCTATCTGCAAGACAACCGCTACGACCTGGTCATTCAGCACCTGCCTCCGGGAATAGCTGGCTTTCTGGACCTGGATGCAGTGAGCACCTGCCGGGACCATCCCACGGAGCCCGAATCCCTGGAGAGACTGGCCTCGGTGCTGAAGGCAGAGAGCGGGGCCTACCCGCCTGTAACGAACCACGCTCGACGACTGGACATCCTGCACGGTGTCCTCCGCTACCAGTTCGGCCGGGCAGAGCCACTGCTGGAGGGATGCACGGTCAGGGGTCGCTATCCCGGCTACAAAATCATGGCCGGAGGCCACCAGGTAGGTATGCTGGTGGAGGAGAGAGGCCTGGTATCCCTCACCCTGGAGGGGGGCAGGCGGCTGGTCGCCACCGGAAGATACTGGGTAACCATCGACGATTTTGTGCCCCGGGGCTCCGTATTCGCCGTGGGGGTGCGGGATGCGGATCCCGCCATTCGTGCCGGTGACGAGGTGGTGGTGCTACACGGGACGGAGGTGCGGGCGGTGGGGGTAGCCACCATGAACGGGGAAGAGATGGCGGAGAGCAGGCGGGGGGAGGCGGTGGCCACCCGCCATCACTGCTGATCACTCCAGGCGGCGAACCTGAATTTTTTCGTCCATGTCTATGAGGGTGCAGCGCCCGGTTCTGCCCACGCTGCAGTTCACTACCACCGTTTCTCCCGTCGTGGTATGGCCGGGATGCTCGTGTACGTGGCCACAAATGACCAGGCGAGGTTTTTTTTGTTCCACCAGCCTGCGCACCCAGGGACTGCCGATGTGCATGCCCAGCATGGTTTTATCCAGGCTGCCCCTGGGGGGTACATGGGTCACCAGCACGTCCACGTCTGCCACCTTTTTTTCCTCCTGTGGCTGGCCCTCCTCAGTGATTTCAGAGGATGGTTTACCTCCTCCCAGACCCGCGAACCGCAGGCCGCCCAGGGTATGGACCCTCCCGTGCAAAAAAAAGCCTCCCTTTTCCTCCACCCGCTTCCGGATGTCGGGATGGTCCATGTTTCCGTGCACCACCAGGACGGGCAGAGTTAGTTGCTCCAGCAGGCGATAAAAATGAGGGCTGTCGTCCACATCACCGGCCAGCACCGCCACGTCGGGACCGTGGCGCTCTGCCTCCTCCCGGAATGCTGCGTAGCGCTGCTGCTTGCCGTGAAAATCCGCTGCTGCCTGAATGAGCATGGGTTACTTTCTGCGGAGGCTGTGCTCCAGGGTTTCCAGCAACTCCTCGATTTCCACCTCGCTGAGCATTCCCTCCTTTTGCTCCATGCGGACTTCGGAGAGGCGGAGGCGGATGGCCTCCTTGCATAGTTCGGCCACGCTGGAATACCCCAGGCCGGGATTGTTTTTTATCAGGGCCTCTATTTCCTCGTGCAGTTCCTTGGGGATGGATATGGTGCTGTATTTGGGCATCGTTCACCTCGCTACCGTTCGACCATAAAGAAAAGCTTGATTTTGGTCTGGTAGGATACCACCTGGTCGTTCTCCATCAGAACTTCCATGCCGTCCACCTCCACCCGTCGAATGTTGCGGATGGTCTTCTTGGCCTCGTCAATGGCGTGTTTCACCGCCTTTTCGAAGCTCTCCGGCGAACTGCCCACCAGCTCAATGCTCTTTATGACGGACATATACTTGTTAATGAATCAGTGGATATAAATCTTTTTGTTGACATGG
>DSCA01000008.1 GCA_011049295.1 Thermoplasmatales archaeon | reverse complement strand
CTTATAGACTTAGACATTATACACCAGCCTACGGTCAATACGGTCTGCTCAAATAAATTCAATTTCCGATTTTTTCATGTATCAGAACTAGATGTATACGTGTCCGTCGCCCGTCTACGCTTGTCCGGCAATGCCAAAACTAATTTAATCCCCTGGCCATTGTGCTGGCATGAACTACAAGGTAAAAGACATGGGACTGGCCGAGGCCGGGCGCAACCTCATCCAGTGGGCCGAGGACCACATGCCGGTGCTCATGCACATCAAATCGGATTTCGAGCACCAGCAGCCGCTGACGGGCTCCACCATCGGCTGCTGCCTGCACGTGACCAAGGAGACGGCGGTGCTGATGAAGACCCTGCAGGCGGGAGGGGCCACGGTGGCCCTGTGCGGCTCCAATCCCCTGTCCACCAACGACGCGGTGGCCGCGGCGCTGGCCGACGAGGGAATCCACGTCTACGCCTGGCGGGGAAACAGCGACCAGTACTACTGGTGCGTGGACCGGGTGCTGGACCATCAGCCCCGCATCACTATGGACGACGGCGGGGACCTGATTACCGTGCTGCACACCCAGCGCCAGGAACTCCTGGACAGCGTGGTGGCCGGCACCGAGGAAACCACCACCGGGGTCAACCGGCAGCGGATGATGGCCGAGCAGGGAGAGCTGCGCTTCCCGGTGGTGGCGGTCAACGACGCCATGACCAAGCATTTCTTTGACAACCGCTACGGCACCGGGCAGTCCACCATCGACGGGATTCTGCGGGCCACCTCCGTCCTGCTGGCCGGCAAGACCTTCGTGGTGGTGGGCTATGGGTGGTGCGGCAAGGGAGTGGCCATGCGGGCCCAGGGGATGGGAGCCAAAGTGGTGGTGTGCGAGGTGGATGAAATCCGGGCTCTGGAGGCGGCCATGGACGGCTTCTCCGTGATGCCCGTGGCCCAGGCGGCCCCGAGGGGCGACGTGTTCGTCACGGTCACCGGGAACAAACACGCCATCGACGGTCCCGCTCTCCAGGCCATGAAGGACGGCGCAGTCATCGCCAACGCCGGCCATTTCGACAACGAAATAAACGTGCCCTTTCTCCAGGAGCAGGCGGTGGCCTCCCACCAGGTGCGGGACAACACCCGGGTGTACGAGATGCCCGACGGACGCAAACTCTACCTGCTGGCCGAGGGCCGTCTGGTGAACCTAGCCGCCGCCGAGGGCCATCCCAGCGAGGTCATGGACATGTCCTTTGCCAATCAGGCTCTGGTGGCCCGCTGGCTCCTGCAGAAGGACCCGACGCTGGAGGCGCAGGTCTACCCGGTGCCTGAAAGCATCGACCGGGAGGTGGCCCGGCGCAAACTGGCCACCATGGACATCGCTATAGACACCCTCACCGAGGAGCAAAAGCAGTATATGCACAGCTGGCAAGAAGGGACATGAATCTGATACAGCGGGCGGTCCGGGACATTCTCACCGCGGACACGGCGGTGGCCTTCACCGGAGCCGGTATCTCCACCGAGTCCGGGATTCCCGACTTCCGGAGTCGCAACGGCCTGTGGAGCCGCTACGACATATACGAATACGGGCACATCGATTCTTTCCGGCGTGACCCGGCCAAGGTGTGGAACATGCTCCGGGAGATGCTGTCGCTACTGGAGGCCCGGCCCAATCCCGCCCATCACGCCCTGGCCGAGCTGGAGGACATGGGCCTGCTGGAGGCGGTCGTCACCCAGAACGTGGACAGTCTGCACCAGGCGGCGGGGAGCCGGCGGGTGGTGGAGTTTCACGGCAATTTTGGCCGGCTGATGTGCACGGGATGCGGACGCCGCTTCGACGTGCGAGAGGTGGACATCACGGCAGCCCCGCCCTGCTGCCCCTGCGGCGGGGTGCTGAAGCCGGACGGCGTGTTTTTCGGAGAGCCCATTCCCCCTGAGGCATACCGGGATGCGGTTTCCCTGGCCGCCTCCTGTGACGTGATGCTGGTCATTGGAACCTCGGCGGCGGTGGCCCCGGCCAGCCAATTGCCGCACCTGGTAAAAGAAAGAAGTGGCCGGAGACAGGGCACGGTCATCGAAATCAATCGACAGCCCACCGCCCTGACGGACAGCGTGGCCGACTACACCATCCAGGGAAAAGCGGGAGAGGTTCTCCCCCGCATCGTGGAGGAAATAAAGGCTACCAGGCAACGGTGATTTTCTCGGCTGCTCCCCGCTTGACAAGAATGTCGGCCATGTCCCGGGGCAGGGTCACCACGTCCTCCTCCTTCAGCGAATAGTTCTTCATGTCGCTCCCCACGAAGGAGGGCACATCTTTGGTGATGCGAAGAACTACCCCCGTCACCGGCTCCGGAGACGGCTCCCCCTTTTTCCCGGCCGGGCCCTTTCCGGCCTCCGGCTGGCAGCGGGGATCCTCACCCGGCTGAACCCGGTCTTCGGCTGCCTCCGGCTGCGGGGTCACCTCCTCCCCCTCCAGTATGACCCGCCGGTTTTCCTCCAGGATGTCTACCAGCCGGCGGTAGAACTCTTTCTCCTGGCTGGTCATGTGCTTCGGGGTGTGGCTTCCGCTCCGGGCCGCGGACAGGGCCGCCTGCACCACCTTTTTCTCCCGTCGCTCAAAGATGCTATCCCAGATGCGCCGGGTATTCCGCAGCTCGTCGGAAATAAGGAGCACCTTCTTGGACGAGGGATCCCTGGCTCGCTCTTCCTCCAGTCGCCCTTCCAGCTCCCGGATGTGGCGCCGAACCGCCTCGTAGAAATCATTGCCCACGTTCATCAGCTCCGGGGACTGACGCTCCTGGCGCTCCAGGTTGCGGAGTTGGGAGTAGCTGAAAGTGGCCATACCCTCCCACATTGGCAGCATACTATTTATGCTTTGAGTGTTGCGGGCCAAAAACCCGGGCGCCACCCGCCACGTTTACAGAAAAGAAGAGATGTTGCCGTATCAGTGCCACGGCGTAACAAACAGGGATTATACTTATATACGAAATTTATTATAAGGGTTGTGAAATGATGGCCATCATGAAGCGATATAGCTGGTTAGTGTCCATTTTCGTTGCCTGCCTCATGGTTTTTACTCCCCTCGTTTCTCTGGGAGACGAGGTTCGAGAAGTGCCGTCCGGCTTTGACGGCCTGTCCTGGCGCCGGGTGGTGCCCCTGAACAAGGCCACCCTGGTGCAGTTCGACCCGGACAGCTACCTGGACGACTTTGCCTACCTGGCAGCCATTCCCTCCAGCGTCTTTTACGAGCACAACACGGACAAGCTGTACGCCAACCCTCTCCTGTTCTACGAGGAGGGACAGGAGTTGAGTAAGGAGGATCTCTCCCTCAACGCCCGGCAGGGCTTGGACTACTTCATGGAGGACTGGCAGACCTACACAGACGGCCTGAGAAAGCTGGAAACCATCAACATGGGCAGCGAGCGGCCCTACAGCGCCAAAAACTATTCACACATCAACGCCGACAATCCCTACGCCATCGCCGAGCAGCTGGCCCTCAAAAACTGGGCCTATGTGGACAGCGCCGTGGTGGCCGTGCTGGGCTCCACCGGGGAGAGAGGCAACAGCACCTCCGGCGAAATCAGCGGCAGCATGTCTGCCAAGAGCATCAAGAACATCCGGCAGGAAGCCATCAAGCAGGATTCCATCGCCCCCCAGTATGACGACTTCTATGTGGCCGACGACTACAAGTACATCACGGCCAACCTTACCTGGCCCTCGGTCAGCTGGCTTCCCACGCTGGCCTTCCTGGCCACCCTGGGGCTGCTGCAGGGCGGATTGACCATTCCCTCCGCCGACCCCGATTTGCACCTCTACTGCGACTACCAGGGCGGGCTCATGCAGGTGGCATCCTCCCAGAACTGGAATGTGATGGCCGGAGCCAATGAGCACTGCCAGAGCTACATCTATGCCCCCGGAAACTGGAAGACGGCGGTAGTGGATATCCCCACCAAGGGATTGTTCGGGGAGCGCCACGGCACCATACTGGAGCGAATCTCCGACATTCTGAGTGGCAACGTACACTACCTCATCGACATCTCCCTGTACCCGGGCGAGGACATCGTAATTGCCCAAGATACGCCCTTCATGTGCCGCAATGCCACCTTCGAATTGACGTGGAAGGGAAGCGGCAAGCTGGGACTGATCATCCTGGATGAATACAATGTCCCAGTGGGACAGGCGGTGGCTACCAACGTGTCCAAGCAGGTCCTGCACATGGACCAGCTGGGGGAGGGCACCTACCGGGCGGCCATCGTCCAGCTCACCGATATGAGCCGGGAGATAGAGTATACGTTCTCCTATTCCTGGGAGCAGACCATGCGGAAGGACAGCGCAAACACCCTGATGAATGCCGCTCAGGGAGCCGTGCTGGCCTCCACCATGAACGCTCCTCTCCTCTACACCCCGGCCGACCAGTTGTGGCCGGGCATCAAAAAGGTGGTCGACACCCTGGGCATCAACCACGTCGTCCTGGTGGACATCGACAACCAGTCCACCCTCGCCCTGCGGGACGATCTGAAACGGGCGGCCGGCATAAAAACCGCCTACCACGACCTGGAAAGCATATACCATCGCATTCGGGGTACCACCCGGGAAAACGACATCGTGTTCACCACCATCGACCCCTGGACGTACTGGCTGGTGGAGGCCCTGAAGCCGGAGGGAGAGAAGAGCCATGCCCTCTACCTGGGCCCCGCCGCCTATCTGGCCGCCCATCACGGGGCCCCGCTGATGGTTACCGACATGCATCCGCCGCTGTCCCGGGCCGTGGTGTGGCACACCGAGTGGTGGAAGCTGCATGCCGTTCGTGACGACGAGCCCAACGTGGCCGCCATGTACCTGACCAGCAAGGAAGTCTACGATTATCTCAACCAGCTGGGATTCGACAAACCCGGCGAGCGGGAGAGCATCGTCACCGTGGCCGGCCAGTTTGACATCGGCATTTCGTGGGACCGGGCCTTTGTGGGGGCCGCCGAGGCGGGACGACTCATTGGCACGCCCGTGGATACCTCCTACTGGGTGTCCCGCAGTGCTTTTTATCCGGCGGTCATCTTTGCCAACCCGGCGGTGCACGAGGGCGGCGTCACCCTCATCAACGGAAGCAAAAGCACCCGCAAGGCCACCGGCGGACTGGACGTTCTCAAGCCCAGCCAGGAGGAGCATTTCAGGTATCCCGTCCTGGCCTCCTACATCACCTACTGTCACCGGTTCAACGAGCGGGCCGGCGAATACTGGGATTTCCAGTACACCACCAGCACGGGCATCACGCCCTTCTACCAGCCCTCCACCAACCCCATCGACAACGGGGTGCTGGAGCGGTACGGCAAATACGGCTCCTGGTGGCCCGATTTGTCGGAGTCGGACATCGTGCCCTTCTACCTAGAAAAGGCCGGGTACCAGATGGCCTACAGTACCAACTTCACGGCCACCATGGAGAATCTCAACCGCGGCGTTATCGCCTGGTTCGAAACCACCCACGGCTGGATGGGCGACTCCGGCAGCCTGTCCTTCTGGAACCCCTACGGAGCCCCCGGTTTTGCCGGCATCAACATCAGCCTGCCCACCGTGGATGCCAACCCCTGGCGGGGCTATGAAATCTACCTGCCCGGCTGGCTGGACGGCTCCACCGAGGAGCCCGACGTGCTCTCCCAGAGCCAGAAACTGGGCATCGACATCGTACCCGCCAAGCTCAGCGATTTGCCCTTCGCCGACCTCATTCCCCTGGTCAAGCGCACCGGCTACGACGGGGTCATCATCACCGTGCTGTTTGGCCGTCTGCGCACCAAGGACTACACCGGGTACGAGATGGACGAAGCCATGGGAAATCTGCACTCCATGGGTTTCAACGCCCTGTCCTGTCTCATCTCCAATACCTACCTGCATTTGAGCCTCATCCGCCACGGCTGCGTCTGGCAGGTCATTGACCCCTGGGAAACGTCCTGGTACTCGGCCTTTGCCAGCGAGATGTTTGCCCGCGACCTGGCCATGGGCAAGAGCGTGGGCGCTGCCTACACCGACAGCATCCTGCACACCGGAATCGGCTACCTGACCAAGCAGTGGTGGTGGGACATCAAAGAAAACCTGTGCTACTTCGGCGACCCTGACCTGCACATGTGGTCCCCCAACTATCGCTGGGCGGAGCCGGAATATGTGGCCAGCGGCACCATTCACGGCCATGCACCCTTCGGACCCACCGACTACCCGCGGGAGGGCGAGGAGGGCGACTACGGGATGGTCATCGCCATCGGCCTGGTAATAATCTTTGCCGCCGCCGGCGGCTATCTGGGCTGGCGGTGGCAGCAGCACAGAAAAAAGGCTAAGAGTCCACAGTAGCCAGGCCCCGGCCCACCAGCAGGGCGGCCAGGTAGGCAGGCACCGTATGTGACCCCGGCTGCAGGTCGAAGGAGCGATTTTTCATGGAGATGGCCGTGCCCTTTTTTAGGGTCAGAGCCACCGGGCTGTCGTCAAAAACCACGGCGTCTACCAGCGGGTCAAATTGGTCTATATCCCCCAGCGGGACGTGCTCCACCCGTAGCCCGGTCTTTCCGTGCAGGGACCCCGGCAGACGGATGAGGCGCTTGACGTCGGCGGTCACCGGCTCGTCGGGCTCCCCCCTCAGTTCCACGGCGCTCCGGCGGATGAGGTGGGGGGCCATTTTTTTGATGTAGGGAAACTGGTCGAACTTGCCCTGTCTCATGCGCTGTATGCGCTGCGGGGTGAGCCCCTCGTAGATGGTGCGGGCGGTCTTGGGGCCGATGCCCTCGAACTGGGTGAGCTGCTGCAGGGCCTCCTCCTCCGGCGCATCCAGAAGGGACTGGAAAAAGCGGATGATCTCCCGGCTGATTTTTCCCCGCCATCCCGGCTCGTCGGGCAGGGGCATCTCCAGTGAGGTCTGGGTTATGTTGCCCTGGCGGTAGACCGTTCTTTCCTGCAGAAGAGATTGGGTGTCCAGTCCCCGGCCGGTGATGTAGTCCACGATTTCCCGGCGTTCCTGGCTGCCCAGCGTCTGCACCCGGGCGTCGGTGACATGGCAGTGGTAGCCTCGTCCCCCGCTGAAATAGACCGCCAGGTCTGCCTCCCCAAACCCGAAGTCCCCCTGCAGAAAGTCCAGCAGTTTTATCATCTCCTGCTTGACGGCGGCCAGCATCTCAGGGTAGCTCAGCCCTCCCGCCCCCGGCAGGTGGTCTGCATCCAGGTCGAAAATCAGGTCGGCCCCCATCCATCCCTTCTCGGTCATGGTGGGCGCATCCGGCGTTTCGTAGTAGGCGGATGAATAGTAGATGTGGGCGGGCACCCGCCGCTCCAGCAGGGACTGGAGATCCTCCCGTGTCTTCACTGCCAGGTGGCGCTGCATGTGCTGCTCCCCGAAGGGAATCAGGGCGTATTCCCGCCTGGGGAAGCGGTCCGGGAAGTGGATGCGGGGGCGGGCGTAGTAGCGCCGGAACTGCTCCTGCAGCCATGTGGTCATTTCCGTCTCCTCCCCTTGATGCGGTAGTAGGACAGCGGATGGTTGACCCGGCGGCAGATGGCGTCCATTTTGTCCGTGGGGCACAGCCCCCAGGTCTTGATGGAGGCGCAGGAGGGAGGCGTGTAGTCGGTGCCGGAGACCTTGCCCGTGATGTGCTCTATCTGGTAGCGGGTCCGCTCTCGGTCGAAGTCCGGCGAGGCGGCAAACAGGCCCAGAATTTCCTCGGTGTCCATGCCGATGGCGTTGAGGAAGGATACCAGGGTGAACCGTCCCACATGGGGCACGTTGGCCCCGGTCTGAATGGCGGCCAGCAGCATGCGCATGCAGGGGGGCAGCTTGGCCACGCTGGCCTCCCCCATCTCCGCCTTCTCCCGCATCTCCCGCTGCTGCAGGGTGTTCCGGATGGCCGTCACCTCCTCCCTGAACACGTTGCTGATTTCCGACGGGGGGCGCATGTCGCGCAGTTCCTCGAACAGCCTGTGCTGAATGGCATTCTGCAGAACCCGGGCCAGCTCCCGGTGATCCAGGGACAGCCACCCCTGGCTGAGAGGCATGTTTACCAGTTTCCACCGCTGGCTCCGGGTGGGGGCGTGGCGCAGGTAGTCGGCGAAGTGGAGGCGCAGGTCGTCATCCACCGCCACCTCCAGCTCCCGAGCCACCTGGAGGAGGAAATCCCGGCTTTCCCCCTGCAGAAATTCGTAGGCTCGCTTGGCCTCGGCCAAGGCATAGCGCCCCCGGAAGTAGGGATGCCCCACGCTGGCCACAATCATGCGGGCAATGGGGTAGGAAAAAATGTTCATCAGGGCGTCTGTCTCGCTGGCCACCGGGTAGCCCCCCACCACCCCCTCCTCCAGGGCGTCGGTGACCCTCTGCCGGCCGATGTCCCGGGCCCGCTCGTATATGGGGTCGTGCAGGATTTCCTCGGTGCGCACGTTTTCGCGGCGTACCACCTCCTTTGCCTCGCTGAGGAAGGGATACCGGGCCAGGACGTAAATATCCACATGCTACATTTCCTGCCCTATTTAATGTTTTATCCCCCGCCCCGGCTGCCTCATAAATGTTGGCCCGCTTGCCCCCCTCTAAATTTAGGTGTTCCGAAATCATTAAATATTTGGGGGGGTTGTCCCGGTATGCGCCGGCGCATGGAGGATTACCTGGAGGCCATTTACCACCTGACCAGCCACGGGGGCAGCGCCCGGACCACGGCCATCGCCCGCTTCTTGGGAGTGCAGCCGGGCAGCGCCACCGAGATGCTGCAGAAGCTGGCCGCCCGGGACCTCATCACCTACCGGAAATACGAGGGAGCAGAACTCACCCTGGAGGGGCGCCGCGTAGGCAGGGCGGTCAGCGAGAAACACCACACGCTGTGCGAGTTGCTCAAAATGATGCAGGTTCCCGAGAGCATCGCCGACCGGGATGCCTGCACCATGGAGCACAACCTGAACCCGGTGACCATCCTCCAGCTCAAAAAATTCGTGCGCTTCATGCAGGAATGCCCGGAGCCCGTGCCCCGGTGGCTGGAACACTTCAAGGAATATTCACAGACGGGTACCTTTCCGCAGGGATGCCGCCGCCCTGAGTAAACGTTAAATATAGTGTCGATATTTATGGCGGCTAACTATGGCCAAAAAGGAAGAAGATAACTTTCAGTATATCGTCCGCATCGCCGCCACCGACATCGATGGCAGCAAGCCGGTTCGCTACGCCCTGACCCAGATAAAGGGCGTGGGCAATGCCATGGCCAAGCTGGTGGCCCAGCAGGCCGGCGTGGACCCCTTCATCAAAATCGGCAAGTTGCCGGAAAAGGACATTCAAAAGCTCAACGAGGTCGTGGCCGCCATTCCCGAATGGAGCCCCCCCTGGATGCGCAACCGCCAGAAGGACCGGGCCACCGGGGAGGACCGCCACCTCATTGGCCCCCAGATAGAAACCACCCTGCGCGACGACATCAACCTGATGAAAAAGATTCGCTGCTACCGGGGCATCCGCCACGAGCGCAACCTGCCGGTGCGGGGACAGCGCACCCGGAGCAACAAGCGCAGCGGGCTGACGGTGGGCGTGTCCCGACGAAGAGCCAGCAAGTGAGGATAAACCATGGGAGACCCAAAGTTTCCGAGAAAAAAGTATGAAACCCCCACCCATCCGTGGGAAGCGGAGCGCATCGAGCGGGAGCGAGAAATCATCCAGAAGTACGGCCTGAAAAACAAGCGGGAGATATGGCGGGCGGCCACCTTCCTGCGCAAACTCAGGGGCCACGCCCGTGAGCTGTTCGTGGGCATGGAGGAGGCCCAGACCAAAAAGGAGACCCAGGAACTGTTGCAGCGCATGATTCGCCTGGGCCTGCTGCCGGCCAACTCCCAGCTGGACGACGTTTTGACTCTGACCCTCGACGACGTGCTGTCCCGGCGCCTGCAGACGCAGGTCTACCTGAGGGGCATGGCCTACACACCCAAGCAGGCCCGTCAGATGATTACTCACGGACACATCGCGGTCAACGGCCGCAAGGTGCGGGTTCCCGCCTACATGGTGAAGAAGAACGAGGAGAACGCCATCGCCATCGTGGGCACCTCGCCCCTGGCCGAGGACATGCACCCCATGCGACCCAAGGCCCAGGAAACCATGGAGCAGCGCGTGGCGGAAACCGCAGAGGAGGCATAACATGGGAAAATGGGCTATAACCCACATTTTTGCATCGCACAACAACACCATCATCACCGTTACCGACATGACGGGGGCGGAGACCCTGGCCAAGTGCACCGGCGGCATGATTGTCAAGTCGGACAAGGACGAGGGCTCACCCTACGCAGCCATGCGGGCGGCACAGAAAATCGCCGAGGAGCTCAAAGAAAAGGGCGTGGATTCGGTGAACATCAAGGTGCGCGGCGTGGGACGCGGTCGGTCCAAAACCCCCGGCAAGGGAGCCCAGGCTGCCATCCGGGCCCTGGCTCGCTCCGGCCTGCGCATCGGCAGGATAGAGGATGTCACGCCCCTACCGCATGACGGCTGCCGGGAAAAAGGCGGGAAGCGGGGACGACGGGTATGAAACTCACCGTTCTGGAAGAAACAGACACCTTTATCAAGGTTCTCATTGAGGAGAGCAGTCCGGATTTCGTCAATGCCATCCGGCGCACCCTGCTGCTGGACGTGCCCAAGTTAGCAATTGAGAACGTCACCATCTACGATAACACCTCCGCCCTGTTCGACGAAATCGTGGCCCACCGTCTGGGGCTGCTGCCGCTGCCCACCGACCTGGAAACCCTGGTGTTCAGGCAGGACTGCGTCTGCGAGGGCGAGGGCTGCCCCAACTGTACCGTGCACTACACGATCAGCAAGGAGGGAGAATGCACCGTCTACTCCGGAGACCTCAACGCCGAGGACCCCGCCTGGGCCGTGGTGGACGACAGGATACCCATCCTCCGGCTGCTCAAGGACCAGCGCATCATTCTGGAGGCGGAGGCCCTGCTGGGAACCGGCAAGCAGCACGCCAAGTGGCAGACCGCATCCGGGGCGGGCTACGGCTACTACCCCCAGATTGAGATTACCGGAGACTGCAACGGCTGCCGGGAATGCGTGACCATGTGCCCCCAGGACGTGCTGGACGTCAAGAAGGGCAAGGCCGTGGTCAAAAACCTGGAGAACTGCAACCTGTGCAAAACCTGCCAGGAAGTCTGCTCCCGCAACGCCATCACCGTACGGGGAGACCCCTCCCGCATCATCTTCCAGTTCGAGACCGACGGGGCCCTGACCGCCCGCCGCGCTCTGACAGAGGCCATGAAGATTCTGCAGGCCCACTACCGGGAACTGGAAGAAGCACTGCAGTAAAACTCCACCGCATCACCGGTATTTTTCGGCCTCTACCCGTAAAAGGGCTCTTCCTGCACCGGGGAGCGCCAGTCCAGACCCACGGTGCGCAGCCCGATTTTGGGGATCAGGGGCAGGTGGCGCTTGTGCTGGCTGGTGCGGCGCATGTTATGGATGCGTACCACCTCGCTGCGCTCCACCTCTGCCACCTGCGCTATCTTGTCCACGGGCCATTTGCGCTCCAGGCCGTACAGGATGCGATCCAGTTTCTCGTAGGCGATGCCCAGTTCCTGCTCGTCGGTCTGTCCCTTCCACAGGCCGGCAGTGGGGGCTTTGTCGATGACGGGCTGGGGTATGCCCAGGTGGGCGGCCAGCTGGTAGACCTGCGTCTTGTAGAGATCCCCGATGGGCAGGATGTCGCTGCCTCCATCCCCGTACTTGGTGAAGTATCCGATGAGCAACTCCGACTTGTTGGAGCACCCGCACACCAGGCTTTTCTTGACGTTGGAATAGCCGTACCAGAGGAGCATGCGCAGACGGGACTTGATGTTGCCCAGGGTTATCTCGTCCATGTCATGGGGATAAATCCTGCGGATGGAGTGGATGAAGGGCGAGATGTCTATGGTCTCGTATTCAACCTCCAGATGGTCGGATATCAGGCGCACGTGCTCCAGATCCTCGATGGGGGTGCTCAGCTCGGGCATGAAGATGGCGTGCACCTGCTCTTTTCCCAGGGCCCGGCAGGCCAGTGAGGTGACCACCGCCGAGTCCAGGCCTCCGGACAGCCCCACCACCACGCTCCTCATCCCGGCCCGCTCCACGTAGTCTCTGATGAAGTCGTTAATGATGGTCGTCACCTGCTCGGGGTCGATGTCCAGCATGGTTAACGTTATATGGCGAGCCGATATATTCTTTTGGGATTGTCATGCGCCTCTGTTTAACAAACGTCAAACCGTCCATTGCCAACAAGAAAAAGAACCTCAAAAAAATGGAGAAAACCCTGGGGGATGAACAGGCGGAGATGTTCGTTTTCGGCGAGTTGTGTCTCACCGGATACACCTGCCGGGACGAGTTCCGGGACCTGGCGGAGCCCCTGGATGGTCCCTCCGTCCAGGCGGTCGGAGACATGGCCCGGGAGCACCACTGCTCCGTGGTTTTCGGTATGCCCCTGCGAGAGCGGCCGGGGCTGATATTCAACGCGGCGGTTCTGGTGAACCCCGACGGCTCCGCCCGGGCCTATCGCAAGTCCTTTCTGCCCAACTTCGGCCCCTTTGAGGAGCGCTTTTACTTCACCCCCGGTCACCAGTTGCCGGTGTTTTCCACGCCCCTCGGCACGGTGGGCCTGTGCATCTGCTACGACCTGTTCTTTCCGGAGCTGATAAAGGGGCTGGCGCTGGGAGGAGCCGACCTGGTGGTCTGCATCTCCGCCTCACCCACCATGAGCCAGGACTTCTTCGAGGCTATCCTGCCCGCCCGGGCCATCGAGAACACGGTGTTCATGGCCTATGCCAACCTGGTGGGAACCCAGGAGAGTCTGGATTTCTGGGGGGGAAGCCAGGTGTACGGCCCCCAGGGCCGCCTGATAAAAAAAAGTGACTACATGAAGGAGGGGTCCATTGTCGCCGACCTGGACCTCAGCCTGCTGGAGGAGGCCCGGGCCGCCCGTCCCACCCTGCGGGACACCCGCGCCGGTCTGTTCGAAAACCTGTATCACCTGGCCGCCGGTCACCCCCGCCATGGGGGAGCGGCACTGGTGGGCCTGCACATGGGCTCCTACGCCCACCAGAGGATGAAGGTGGACAGGGTCACCGCATACGGCCCCCCCGACCTGGCCGACGGCATCGTCTTTGCCACCGGCTGCCCCCGGGACCGCATCGCCTCGGAGAGCCACCACACCTGGGGGGCCGCCTTCACCTCGGCAGAGGGAAAGCGTCTGACCCTGTGGCTCAAGGACGAGGTGCACCAGAAACTGGAGCGGATGGCGGACACCTCTCTGCTCCGCTACGTCCAGCCGGAGAGCATCTTTTCCGTGGAGGAATCCTGACCCCGCCTCACCCCGGAATCGAAAATTAATAATATACCTACGCTCATACTATGGTAATGGATTTCACCACGCTCACCATACTGGCGATACTATCTTTCATTCTGGCCTGGTTTGGCATCATGATTTTTACCACCACGCCGAAGGAGGAAGAAGCCGGTGAGCGCCGGGAACAGGCCAACGCCCAGCCGCAGTATCAGCACAACCCCCAGCCAAATCCCCCGCCGCAGCAGATGCCGCACATGGTCCCGTCCAGTTCTCCGCCCATTCCGGAGCCCGCCCCCGTAGCCAAGGTGGCCAAAATCGCCGAGGATGGCCCCATGCACGACGACGAGGTGGCCATGTACCGGGCGCTGGTGGACAAATACAGCAACATGGTGCTGCAGTTGAAGAAAAAAATAGAGCTGCTGGAAAACACCACCGGCTATGCGGGTGTTTCCAACGACAAACTCATCGACTGGATTTCAGAGTTGCGCAAAGAAAACAAGTATTTGAAAGCGCGATTGATGGAGCAGCGAGGCGACGGCATGGAATATGAAGAGGAACCCGGCAACGAGGCGGCATCCCGTCTGCGCTCCGAAAACGAGGAGCTGCGCCAAAAGCTGGACCACCACGTGAAAAAGGTGGGCGAACTGGAGCAGGAAATGGAGGAGTTGAAGAGCGGGTTGCACTACTACCGGGACATGGTCAACAAATTGCAGGGCAGCTACACGGTCATCAACAAGCACAACTACCGGACCTGCATCCGCGACCCCAAGAGCGGCGAGTTCCATTACGAGCTGGTAAAGTTTCCCCCCGATTTCGACCCTTTCAACCCGACCTACATCACCAGGGACGGCATGGAAATCTACGAAAACTACGGCATCAAAATCCCCACCAAACTGGGAGACATCGTGCGGGAGGAGTTCCGCAAGAGTACCGAGTACTGGGAGGAAGACGCCGGCATCGACTGGAAGCTGGGCCGTTAAAGTCTTTTATCCATGGAAAACTGGACCGAGAAATACCGGCCGACGAGCCTGGACGAGATAGCAGGAAACAGAAAAGCCCTTCAGCAGTTGCGCCAGTGGGCGGAGCAGTGGGATCGGGGCACCCCCGACCGCAGGGCGGTCATACTCTCCGGCACGCCCGGCGTCGGCAAAACCTCGGCCGCTCACGCCTTGGCCCGCGATTTTGGCTGGGAAGTCATAGAGCTCAATGCCTCCGACACCCGCAGCGGCGATATTATCCGGCGGATAGCTCTCAGCGGGGCGGTCAACGAGACGTTCACCGGGAGCGGAGAATACGTATCCAGCCGGACGGGCGGCCACAAGCTCATCGTTTTGGACGAGGCGGACAACCTCTATGAAACCAGCGGGGACCGGGGCGGCAAACGGGCCATCGTGGATACCATCTCCGCCACCCGGCAGCCCATCGTCCTAATCGTCAACGACTACTATGAACTGGTCAAAGGCGGCGGTGCCCCCCTCCGCACCCTGTGCCGCCACATCCAGTTCTGGGAGGTGCGCAGCGAGCTGCGCAGCGTGCTCCAGCAGATTTGTGAGAGCGAGGGGGTGCGCGTGCACCAGGACGTCATTCGCCACATTGCCAGCCAGGCGGAGGGAGACGTGCGGGGAGCCATCAACGACCTGCAGACCGTCTGCCAGGGACGCCGGGAGGTGGGCCCGGAGGCCGTGCAGTCCCTCGGGTACCGCAACCGCGAGAAAAAAATATTCGATGGCATCCGGGAGATACTAAAGGCCCGGGACATGCAGACTGCCAACAAGGTGGCCCGGGCCATCGACGAGCCTCCTGATTTTCTCATTCTGTGGCTGGACGAGAACCTGCCCGTAGAGTACCAAAAGCCGGCCGACCTGGCCCGCGCCTATCGCTTTCTGGCGGCGGCCGACGTCTTCCTGGGGAGAACCCGCCGTCGGCAGCACTACGGCCTGTGGCGCTATGCCTGCGACCTGATGTTCGGAGGGGTGGCCGTGGCCAAAACCCGGGCCTACGCCGGCTCTCCCCGGTATCACTTTCCCTCCTACCTCCGGAAAATGAGCGACAGCAAGTCAGCACGTGCCACCCGTCGCAATCTGGCCGCCAAAATAGGACGGCATCTCCATATGTCCGGCATGAAGGCCACCGACCTGCTGCCCCCCCTCCAGCGCCTGATGAGCGCCGACTCCGCCCTGGCCGCCCGCCTGGTGGCCCAGACGGGGATTGCTGAGGACGAGTTGGCAGTTATCCTGGACAAGCCCCGGGCCCAGAAAATCATGGCCCTGGCCCAGAACGGACCCGCTCACGGTCAGCAGCCAGCCCAGCAGAGTCTCTTCGACTACCGGTGAGCCCCCGCTGGATGGCTCCCAGGGCAGATGACTACTCCCGACGGTCGGAGTGCCGTCCGTACCCGGCCACCCGGCGCTGAATGGTGCTCTTGGGAATGCCCGTCTTTTCTTCCAGGTCACGGTAGCTGAGGTCCGGGTGGCAGGCCCGCAGCCGGTACAGCCGCTGGGGCGTCCAGTAGGTACGGTCACCATAATGCGGCGGCGAATCAGTCTCGTTCTTGGGGTGGCGCAGTCTGTACCGCAGTTCCCTGTTCTCGGCCTGGAGGCGATGGAGCTCCTCCCGGCAGCGCTGAATCTCCCCCTGGAGGCGGTCTATGTGCTTCCTTTTCTCCTGCTCGCTGGTCCGCAGGCGCTCCACGTGTTCCTGTAGCCTCTGGAGCAGAATGATGAGCTCGTGGCTGTTCAGGATCATGCTATCTTCGGGCATAGGCACCCATGGTCTCCGCCGTGGCCAGCAGGTGGCTCTGCAGGATAGCGGTCAGGGCTCTTTTCTTCGCTCCCGGAGGGAGGTCCGGCGCGGTGTCCAGGGCATACAGCCGGAAGTGGTAGCGGTGGGGCCTCCGGCCCGGAGGACAGGGGCCCCCGTAGCCGATGCGGCGAAAACTGGTGGTTCCCTGCCGGGTGCCGTCGTCCAGCACCTCTTGTGGGGGCACATTTTCCGGGAGAGCGGTCCGGTCCGCCGGCATGTCGTATACCAGCCAGTGCACCCAGGTAAACAGCGGCGCATCGGGGTCGTCGACGATGAGGGCCAAGCTCTCCGCCTCAGGCGGAATGTCCCCCCATTCCAGGGGCGGGGACACGTTCTCTCCGTCGCAGGTATACCGGGCGGGAATGGATGCTCCGTGAGCGAAGGCCGGGCTGCGGATGGAGAAAGCCATATTATCACCAATTTATGGTGCAAGGATATTTAAATGCATGCCTGGGGCAGCAGCGGGGTCCAGCCCGGAAAAACAATGGTGACCGCCGCCTCACGGGCAGCCACACCACCTTTCCCGCCATTATCTTTTTATGGAACGCCCAGATTCAGGCATATGACCTGGGAACAAGAAGCCCACAGCATTCGGGAGATGGCCCGGAAAAACAACGAGATGTACGGCGATGCTCTGCCCATGATTGCCTCAGAAAACATCCTGTCACCCATGTGCCAGGAAATGCTGATTTCGGATTTCCACGGCCGCTATGCCGAGGGCACCCCGGGGCAGCGCTACTACCAGGGCTGCCGGTGGTTCGACAAGGTGGAAACCAGGGGCATGGAACTGGCCCGACGGCTGTTCGACTGCGCCTATGCCGACATCCGGCCCACGTCGGGAACGGTGGCCAACATGGCGGTGTTCAAGGCACTGGCCCAGCCCGGGGACAAGGTGACGGTGCTGGACACGGCCAGCGGCGCCCACATATCCTACGGCAAGTGGGGGGCGGCCGGCCTGCGAGGACTGGAGTTGCACACCTATCCCTTCGACCAGGAGCACATGGTGATTGACGTGGACGGGGCAACCAAGGTCATCCGGGAGGTGGAGCCGGTGCTGGCCCTGTTCGGCCAGTCGGTGTTCCTGTTTCCCACTCCCCTGGAAGAGGTGGCGGAGGCGGCCCACGAGGTGGGAGCCAAGGTGGTCTACGATGCGGCCCACGTGCTGGGGCTGATTGCCGGAGGGCAGTTTCAGCAGCCATTGAAGGAGGGAGCAGACGTGATGACCGGCTCCACCCACAAAACCCTGCCCGGCCCCCAAGGAGGGATGATTCTCACCGATACCCCCCGGGAGGATGCCAAGTGGATGAAGCAGCTGGACTGGGGGGTGTTCCCCGGGGTTACCTCCTCCTACCATCTGCACCACGTGGCGGCCAAGGCCATCGCCTTTGCCGAGCACCTGGCCTTTGGACGAGACTACGCAGCCCAGATTGTGGCCAATGCCCAGCGTCTGGCCTCCGAGCTGCACGACCGGGGATTCGGGGTTCTGGGAGCCGACTATGGATTCACCCGCTCCCATCAAATCGTGTTCCGGGTGGGAGAAAAGAAGGGGGCCTGGGCGGCGGAGCAGCTGGAAAAGGCCGGTATCATCGCCAACATGAACATGGTGCCGGAGGACGAGCATCCCCTGTATCCCTCGGGCATCCGCCTGGGGGTGCAGGAACTGACCCGGCTGGGAATGAAGGAGCCGGAGATGGAGGAGGTAGCCGTCTTCTTCCAGCGCGTGCTGCAGAACCGGGAAGATGCGGCGGCGGTGCGCCGGGACGTGGTGGCCTTCAAGAAAAACCACCGGAGCATCCAGTACTGCTTCCATCCCGGCGGGGACCCCTACCGGTTCATTTCCCTGATTCAATGAAGATGGCCCTGACCGGCACGCCGGGCACCGGCAAAACCGCTGCGGGAGCAGAGCTGGCCACCCGTGGCTACACCGTGGAATCCTTTGACGAGCTGGCTGCCGACTGCGTGGTTGATTTTGACCGGGAGCGGAACTGCAAGGTGGTGGATGTGGATGCCGTGGACCGCCGGTTTCGGAAGCGGCATGACCAGGTCATCGTGGAGGGGCATCTGTCGCACCTGCTGAGCGTGGATTTTGCGGTGATTCTGCGCTGCCATCCGGACGTGCTGAGGGAGCGCCTTAAGGCCAAGGGATGGCCGGAGGCCAAAATCAGGGAAAACGTGGCTGCCGAGGCCCTGGACGTCATCACCGTGCAGGCCGTGGAGCGGCATGGCGAGGAGCGGGTGGCGGAGGTGGACACCACCCACCTCAGTGCCCAGCAGACCGCCGAGGAAATCGTTAAAATAGCCCAACGCGGTTTCCTTTCTGGCGGGGCGGGGTGGGTGGACTGGAGCGACTGGGTGATGGACCATGCTGGACAGATATAGAGACAACGTGGACTGGCTGTTTGCACGGGTGGCCCGACACATGTCCGTACAGCCGCACGTGCTCACCGCCCTGTCTCTGCTGTTTGCAACTGTAGCCGGCGTGGCCCTGTACTACTCCTTCTGGCATCTCGAACTGCTGGTGGTGGGGGCGCTGGCCGTGCTGGCCAACGGTTTTCTGGACGGCTTGGACGGCAAGGTGGCCCGGATGCAGGGCGTGGCCTCCCTCAAGGGGGATTTCATCGACCACGCGGTGGACCGCTTCTCCGACGTGCTCATGGTGGGCGGAGTGGCCGCCTCTCCCTGGTGTCCCCCTATGGTGGGTCTGGGGGCCCTGGCCGGCATGCTGCTCACCAGCTACATGGGAACCCAGGCCCAGGCGGTGGGATATGGCCGGGAGTACGGCGGATGGCTGGGACGGGCCGACCGGGTGGTGATACTCACCCTGGCCCCCCTGGTGCAGTACATGCTGGCAGCCACGGATATCACCCTGCTCTCCTGGCCCCTGCTGGCCTGGGTGATGGCCTTTTTTGCCGTGGCCGGGATTATCACCGCCGGACAGCGCTTCCTGGCAGTGCTCCACTGGTTTAACGCCTGACGTTCGACAGACGTACGAAAAATTTTAAGTGGGGAGATATTTTTCGCCCTTGCATGCACGGAGAAGTGTTTCTGCAGCTGCAGGGCATCGGCAGCGCTCGGGCCCTGGCCCTGGCCGAGGCCGGATTTGAGAGCCTGGAGGACATCCAGAGGGCCTCCCTGGACCAACTGGCCCAGGTGCCGGGGATAGGCACCCGTCGCGCCCGTGATCTTAGGCAGCAGGTAGCGGACCTGCTGGGCGAAGGGACCGAAACCTCCGCCGAGCCGCCCGGCGAGAAGCCACCACCGGTGGTTGCCGCCTCCCGTTCCGGTGTGTTTTCCCCGTCCTGGGCAGCCGTGCTGGTGGTGGGGCTGGTGGTGGCGGGGGG
>DSCA01000005.1 GCA_011049295.1 Thermoplasmatales archaeon | reverse complement strand
GCCCAGCCGGCCGAGGCCTGGTTTGGCCGGGGTTTGGTCTGGGGATGGCGGCAGACGGCCTTTGCCGCCCAGGCGCTCCAGGTCGGCTACGCCCTCGTGGCCCCGGACTCCCTGCGCCCCGTCGCCTGGGGCCCCAAGGCCTGGGACGTGTTCAGCGCCGATGTCAACTCCTCCCTGGACCTCCCGTTTTTTGCTGCCCTGCTGGCCTGGCTGGACGATGCCCCCTTTCCGGTCAACCAGCGGGCCCTGTACTGCACCGGCTTTTCCTCCGGTGCCTTCATGACCAGCCGTCTGGCCCGTACCTTCCCCCGGCAGTTTTCGGCCGTGGCCGTGCATTCCGGCACCGATGCCGACGCCATCACCCTGACCTGGCGGGGACCGGAGTTTGACTGCATATCCCCCCAGAATTTTTCCCCCCAGCATCCCCCCACCCTGGTGGTCCACGGCGGAAAAGACCGGTTTGTTCCCGCTGCCTGCGGCCTGCACTACTATGAGCAACTGCAGCGCAACAACATCTCCTCCGCTCTGCTGTACAACCCGGAGGGCGGTCACATCTGGCAGGGGCAGTTCAATCAGGACATCCTGGCCTGGTTTGCAGCCCGTGGGACCTAGCCCCATCTCTCAAAGGGGTTGGGGTCAAACCACAGAGCCCGGCAGGCGCGGAGGGCCATGACCGGCGGCTCGCAGTCCACGTGCAGCTCCATGTCCAGCCGAATCATGGGGGTGTAGATGAGGGCCCGCACGATGTCCCAGAACCGGAAAATCTCCTGCCGGCCCAGCACCGCCACGTAGTCTCCGCCCCGTTCATAGGGGTCCCAGTAGTAGACGTAGTAGGTGCCCGACTGGTTCATCACCCGGTCAAACACCGGGCTCTTGTAGTAGGACTTGCCGCCGAAGGGCTCATAGAACGTCTCCCGCTCCTCGCCAGGAGCCACGTTTTCCACCACCACGGCCCCGTAGCCCTCGGGAATGTCAAAGGGAACCTCCTGCTGCGGCTGGGGCAAGCCCGGGCCCGCCAGGGCAAACCAGGGGACGAATTCTTCGTACTGTCGGCACACGGGCACGATGCCCTCGATGTACACCCGTGCCGGCTCCGAAATCTCGAACCGGTAGACGTCGATGTCCTCACAGGCATGGATGCCGTCGTTCTCCAGCCAGGCGTACACGGCGATGGACTGCTCAATGGACCTGCGCACCACGAAGGGCGCCTCCTCTGTATAGTCCTGGTGCTCCAGGTAGGGCACATGGGCCCCGCATTCCAGGCCCAGCACCACCAGCAGAATCAGGACGGCCGGTAGCGTTATCTTCCACTGCATATACTGTCCTCCATACCTCTCATCCGCAAGCGGAATTTAAAGGTATCCGCAGCTCAGCCCCAGTGGGAATCCTGGAAGAACGTCAGGTCCACGTGGCTCCAGTCGTCGAAGTCTCCCTTGCCGTGGGTTCCATCCGAGTAGTCCAGTATCTGCCAGGCATACTGGTAGTTCATGCAACTGCGGTAGTTGCGGTAGGTCCACTGGCCCTTCAGAAGGGGCTTAATAAAGGGAATAATAGAGCTCTCGTTGTCGATGCCGTGGTACACGTCGTGGAACAGCCCCAGAGTATGGCCCAGCTCATGCATAAATACGGTTGCCAGAACATACTGCCTGAATACCGGTGGAATCTCGTTTTGATAGTACTCCAAACTCAGACTGAAGGCGTCTGCCTCATCCCACCCGATGAACACGAACCCCGGCATCTCCTGAAACAATGAATCGGACAACAACACATAGTGGAATACACCCTTGCGCCAGTTGGATGGGTCATGGTGGAGAAACGAATCCCAGTAGATGTCAATCAGAGTTATGTAGGTCACCTCGTTTCTGAGGTCGACCGTCTCACCTCCCCCAGTTCACCGTTGTCAACATGCAGTGTAATGTTATGGCGAGCAAATCGCTGCCTCATAGCATCTATTTCTTTTTGTGCTAAACGGCCTTTCTCACCCATAACATCTATTTCTAAGAACAAATCCTGTTTAAAAGGATGGGACCCCCAGCGGCTGGTAATATATTCCTCGATGTTGCTGAGACCGTCACGGTCTGGGTCCAGCACTTCATGATTCTCCCAGGTGTTCGGGTCGTAACCATACTGTTCTTCCCACCAATCGGGGCATCCATCGCTATCACTGTCCATATCGCCGATGAGAATTGTCTTCCTCTGAAGGGGAGGGGCCGGAGGCGGCAGTGAATAATTGTTTTCTCGCTCCTTTATTTTGCCATCCCGGGCCTGCGGTGCTTCCGTCAGCCAGGGATAGACGGGCAGTGGACCCTCTTTCACGTAAACAGTGGACAGAGCGGAAAATGTGTCCCCCCACCAGTTTTGCTGGGCGGACCCATGTACCCCTCCAGCAGCGAGATTGGCAACGTAATTGCCGAAAATGGCATTGAAGTTGATGTTTATGGCCCTTGAATCGTAAAGGTAAACCCCTGCATCGTTGTCGTAGAGCCACGACCCTCGAATATGCAACCTGCTGGTATCTGACACCTCAATCCCGATTTTTGAATCGTAGATCGCGCTATTAATCACACTTGCGTTGTTGCACTCGGCAAACCGTATTCCACGTCCACTGTGGAAAATGGTGCAATTTTTCACGACTACGTCGTCACTTCGCTCCACAAAGAGGCTTGCCTGGTTTTCGTTGCCATTGAACAGCCTACATCCGGTCACCTGCATCCCGGTGCACCCCTCGGCCATGACGGTTACGCCGTTCAGGCTGCCCGTCACCCCTCTTACCTGCAGGTTCGTGCTGTTCACGGCCAGTACCCCCAGGCCGTTTTTTACAAATGTGCAGTTGCCCACCGTGACCTGGGTGGACCGGTCGATCAGCATGCCAATGGCGGTGCGGGAGAAGGAACAGTTGGCCAGGCGTGCCTGTTGCCCCCTGTCCATGAGCACGCCGTGACGGGCAGCAGAGAAGAGGCACCGCTCAGCGCTCAGTACGGATCCGGAGACATAGACCAAGGCATCGCGGGCCTCCCCGCCGGACCGGGTAAACTGCAGATTCTGCAGCGCAACGTCTTTTCCTTCGAGACGGAGCACGGTGCCGGTGAAATCACCGGTGACCACGGTGGTAGCGGCCGATTCCCCGGCCAGGGTAACGTTGGCCCCGGCTACCAGCTGCTCGTGGTAGGTGCCCCCATAGACGAACACGGTATCCCCGTCGACGGCCACGTCCAGAGCCGCCTGGATGGTGGAATAATTGTGCGGGCCGGTTCCCCCCACATAGAGGATCTGCCCGGCGGCGCTGCCGGAGGGCCGGACCCCGGTCAGCCCCCCCGCCGCCGAGGTGAGCAGCACCCCGGTCAGGAGCAGGGCCGCAGCCCATCTTTTTCCGTTATGCATGACGACACTCCACGCCTACAACGCTTTATATTTTATAACGTTTTAGAAAAAACATCCCGTTTCCAGCAGCCCGTGTTTTATGGCGCCCAGATAGGTCCATGGACGCGGACGGCCCATCCACAATTCTTGGCAGGGTTTCATACGGCATGTGCAGGCTGTCAATGATTCCCTCGCCAGGCCCTCAGGGAAGGGGAAGAAGAAAAACAGGTGAAGTACCCCTTTGCGATGAATGGAACCCCGCCTATGCCGCCACCTGTATAGCCTGTGGCAGGTCTCTGGACGCCGGAAATCTTCTCTAACCGTGGCCGGAGTTTTTCTATTCCTCGGGCAGCCCGTAGCCATTCTCCATCAAATCGCACAGCCGAGTAATAAATCTGACCAGGGGACCTCCATCGATGAGATCGTGGTCCACGGTAACGGTGACATCTAAATATTCTCGGGCCACCACCCTGTCGTCCACCACTCCCGGCTTTTTGCTGATGCCGCCCACTGCAATCAGCACGTTGGAGGTCCCCCCCAGGGGTATGACCCAGCCCGGATACTTGCCCAGCATGCCGATGGCGGTCACCCCCACCGTGCCCATGTGCTTCTTTTTCAGAAAGGCGTTTCTGCGCAGCACACAGAGCATCAATTTTTTAAAAAACCAGGGTGACTTGAGCACCAGTCCCTCGAACCGGGTGAGCCCCTCCCCGATAATCTGGGTTTTATCGTCCACCTCTTCTTTTTGCACCTGCCTGATCTCAGCCGTTAGGTCCTCCACGCTTTTTTCGTTGGCCTTCCTGATGATGTAGGCCATGGTGAGATGCTCGCCGTTCACCGTTCTCTCCACGGGAATCCCCACGTCCACATCGTCAAACACCACAATCTTTCTTCTGCCGTGGCGGTAGGCATTGAGCTCCTTTTGCTCCTTCATGGCCGTGGCTATGCAATAAATTATCCACCCGGTGAAGGAAATTTTTTTTCCCGTCTCCCGGGCATGGGCCCGGATACGGCGCCGTCCCTCTGTGATGTCTATCTCTATAGGCGAATGGATGCTGTGCTTCCGCTTTCCCTCCCCCAGAAACAGCGCGATGTCCCGCCGGTGCTTGGAAAATGGTTTTTTCCCGTAGCGTCCAATCTTGTCCATGGTTCCACTACAGCCCAACGCCCAAATTTATTTAAAAATTGTTGTATGCCGCGCCCGTCGGCGCCGGAATTAAGTTTTTAAACGAGGCGGCCATATTCCCTAGCAGCACCAGCGCGGGCGTGATCTAGCGGTTAGGATTTGAGCCTTCCAAGCTCACTGCCCGGGTTCGAATCCCGGCGCCCGCATCTGGGTTCTGTGGTCGGGCATCGGTGCCGGTAAACTTAAAATAGGCGCTTGTCTTTTAACGCGGTGAACATGTTCCGACCATCTCTCGTGCACTGGGCAGTCATTGGAACCGTGGTTTTTCTTCTAGCGCCGGGCCTCGCCGGGCAGGTGGCGCCCGACAGCCGGCAGGTGTCCTCCGCCGATTTTCTTTCCGCTCCGGATTCCGGGCTCTCTCCTCGTCTCAGCCACATTTTTTCTGGCATCAATGCATCTCTGGTCGGCGGATATCTGGAGGAGTTGGTGGCCATCGGCCCCCGGGTGAACAACCGGGCGGGGTGCGAGGAGGCGGCGGAGTACATAGCCCAGCAGTTCAGGGACATGGGTCTCATCACCTATATGCATCCCTGGACGGCGTGGGGAAATCGGGGGCATCCGGGCCGGTTTTCCGGTCGCAACGTGGTGGGCGAGCTGCCGGGCACCGATGCATCCAGCGACGCCATCTTTGTTTTCAACGCCCACTATGACACGGTGCGCAACACCCCCGGAGCCGACGACGACGCATCCGGGGTAGCTGCCGTTCTGGCGGCCGCCCATGTGTTGAGCCAGCATCGGTTTGCGCACACCATCAAGTTCATTGCCTTTTCCGGGGAGGAGGTGGGTCTTCTGGGCAGCCATGCCTATGCCCGGGCTGCCTTCGACTGGGATGAGCCCATCGTGGTGGAGTTCAACGCGGACATGATTGGCCATGCCCATGGGGAGAACGGCTCCCGGTTTCGCATGTATGGCACCGAGGATGCCGAGTGGGTCATGGGGGTGGTGGAGGACCTCAATGCGGCCTCCGCCATCAACTTCACCCTCACCAGCGGTTTTGTCACCCGCAGCCGGCAGGGGGGTAGCGACTATGCATCCTTCGCCCAGTACGGATACGAGACCCTGGCATTTTTTGAATACGAGTGGAACCCCCATATGCATACCCCGGAGGATACGCTGGACAACGTGAACATCAGCTACCTGGTGAACACTACCCGTCTCATCACTATTTCCCTGGCCGAGCTGGCCTCCACACCTGCTCTCCCCCGGCAGGCAGTCATCGACCTGCCGCAGCGCGGCGGCCTGTACGTCGACGGGGTCCGGCGGTGGTCGTTTTCTTCATCCCGTACGGCGGTGGTCGGTGATGCCACTGTCTCTGTCTCCTACCGTTTTGGCAGCGGCCCGGTGGAAAAGGTCGAATTCTACGTGGACGACCAGCTGGTGCATACCGACACCACGGCTCCCTATTCCTGGACTGGTGACCGGCTGCTTCTGGGAAGGCACGAAGTAAAGGTTCATCTGTACGACCAGACCGGTCTGGCGTCCACCGACATCATGTCCGCATTCTTCGTTTCCCGGTAAATAGAGGGGCGGAAAAACATCCCGTCTCCATACACCGCCATTATGATAGCATTTTGATAGCAATATTTAAATATCCCCATGTCCATTACTATACACTGGAGGTAAACATGCACAAAAAAATACTGGTTGTGGCCGTGGGGGGGCTGCTCCTGCTGTCTCTATCGGTAATCTCCCCTGGCGGACGGGCTGCCCCCTCCGTGCTGGTGGTTCCCGATGCCTATGCCACCGTTCAGGAGGCGGTGGATGCAGCCCAGGATGGCGACACCGTTCTGGTCAGAAGCGGGGTCTATACCGCCCCCACCATTATCATTCAGAAAGACATCTGCCTGACGGGAGAGGGTCCGGAGGCCACCGTTATCTCCGGCACCGGGGCGGGGGACGTGGTCTTTGCCAGCGACTGCTCGCTGCACGTTTCCCGCCTCACCCTTGGCCGTAGCGGCACATCCAACGGAGACGCGGCCCTTGAACTGAACAGGGTCAGGGACTGCACGATTACCGACCTGGTCATCACTGGTGCCAACCATGCCCTCTACGCCATATCCTCCGGGCAACTACTCATTGACAACCTATATCTGCACCACAACTATTATGGCTGCTCCCTCCTCTTTTCGGATGACGTGGACATATCGTCGTGCAACATATCCCACAACTATAGGCAGGGCATATACCTGCAGGGCTCCACGGACATCCGGATACACAACGTCACGCTTTACCAAAACATCAAAGAGTCCATCTATCTGCGCTCCGCATCGTCCAACCTCGTCCGAGACAGCCTGATTACGGCCTCCTCCCACGGCCTGTATCTGCACCTCTCATCTTCCAACACCATAGACAACAACACCGTCTCCGGCCACCAGTACGGGCTGTACCTGTCGGGCAGCAGCGGCAACCATATTTTCCACAACCGACTCATCGGAAACCAGGTCAACGCCTACGCCACGGGCGGCGGAGCCAATACCTGGGACGCCGGATACCCGGCGGGCGGCAACTACTGGTCCGATTTTGACCATGCCTCCGAGGGAGCCGTGGACCGCTACCACGGTCCCGGACAAGACCTGCCCGGCGACGACGGCATCGTGGATTCACCCCGGAAGATTTTTCCGCTGTTCACGGCCAACGTGGACCGCTATCCCCTGATGCCGCCACCCATAAAGGCCCATGTGGAGATGTATCCCTCCGTCCTCAACACCCGGAGCAAAGGAAACTGGGTCACCTGCTACCTGGAGCTGGAGGAGGGCTACTCGGCTGCGGACATCAACGTGAGCACCATCCTCCTCAACATGAGCATCCCGGCCCGCCTGCACCCCACCTCCCTGGGAGACAGCGACGGCGACGGCATCCCAGACCTCATGGTCAAATTCGAGCGGGAACCTCTGCTAACCGCTCTTCCCTCCGGAGATACTGCGGACCTCATAGTCACCGGCTCCCTGTTTGACGGCACCCGGTTCAGGGGTCACCAGACGGTCAGAGTGGTGTAACGCGGACGCCCGTCCACGGCTGCCTCACCCGATGGTCAGCCACTCCGTGCAGGCTGCATACCACAGGAGCCACCAGACAGACAGGCCGCAAGCGCGCGGCATCCCGGCACCCCGACTTTCCCCCACGGTGAATCGGTCCAGGAGTTTTCCGTCTGGCTCTAGGGCCGCTACCTCCAGGGCAGAGCCACTCGCCGTCACCCGGCAGTAGTGATAGGTCGAATGTGTCTGCTGCGTCCACTGGCCGCTGCCCACCGGGCGCAGGGGCGCCCCGCCCCCGCCGGTCACCACGTAGTGAAGGCCCTGGACAATGAGGTGCTCGTAGTCATGGTCGTGGCCGTTGAGCACCAGGTCTACGCCCTGCGTCCTGAACAGGGGAGCCCACAGCAGCCGGGTGTGCAGAGTGCCTCCGTGGGCGCCCGAGCTGTAGGGCGGATGGTGGAAGACCACTACGGTCCACGGTTTTTCTGTTTGCACAGCACTCAGCAGCCACAGGTACTGGCCCAGGGACAGCCCGTAGGGGAGAGTGGAGTCCAGCACCACCAGGTGGCAGGGCCCGTAGTCAACGGCATACCATCGCTCATTGTGGGGAAGGCTGAAGAAGCGGCGCAGGTTGCCGGCGGGAAGGTCGTGGTTCCCCAGGGCCGGATACAGGGTGGCGTTGTGGGAGAAGGAGGCCACCTGAAAAAACCGTATCCACTGCTCCTCCTCCCCGCCGCTGGCCACCAGGTCTCCGGTGTTGATCACCACCCGGGCGCGCTCCTGCTCTATGGCTCGTGCCACCAAGCTGGCGTTGCGCCAGTCATCCCACACCCCCCGGGAATCACCGTAGGCAATGATGGTCACGCTGTCCTCATTTCCCGGTGCCGTGCGGAAAGTGTACAGCGAGCTCTCCATGTCGTCGGAGGTCACCCGGTACCAGTAGGATGTGGAGGGCTGCAGGCCGGTCACCGTGACCTCGTGCCATTCCCTGTTCGGTGCTCCCCGGGCCAGGGTGAGGTTGTGGGGGCTGAGGCCCCAGTAAACGCGGTTCTCCGTCGCCGGCCGGTCGGTTATCCAGCGGAAGGTTATCTCTGAAGATGTCACCTGCTGCAGGTAGGGGCCGGCCACGATATCGGCGCCTCTCTTCCCCTCGGTTTCGGGCAGGAAAACCAGCGGCAGCAGGCAGAGCAGCACCACCCCCCAGGCGCCGTAGCTGGGTCTCACAGTTGTTCAACGGAAAAGCATATTAAATACTTTCTCAGCGCCGCAGGCGTGCACATTTATGTCAATATTTATGTAGGGGACGCGTCATTCCCTTCGGGATGATCAACTACCTGCTCCTGGGAGGGCTGGCCATCGGCCTGGGTCTCCTCATCGGAAAGGGTACCCACCGCCTGCGCGTCACCGGGGTGGTGGGCTACATCATTGCCGGATTTATTCTGGGACCGGAGGTGCTGGGCGTGCTGGACCTCGCTGCCGCCGAGGTGGAAACCGTTACCAACTTCTCCCTGGCCTTTGTGGCCTTTGTCATCGGGGGAGAGCTCACCCTCACCCTTATGAGACGCCAGGGGAGGAGCATCCTGGCCATCATCCTGGGCGAGACCCTGGGGGCCTTTTTCATGGTCTTCGTGTTTGTATATCTGGTGACCGCGGATCTCCCCAAGGCCATCATTTTTGCCGCCATGGCCCCGGCCAGCGCTCCCGCCGGGGCGGTGGCCATCATCCAGGAATACAAGGCGCGGGGCAAATTGACCAATTCCATCCTGGCCGTGGTGGGCCTGGATGACGGTCTGGCCATCTTCATCTATGCTTTTTCCATTGCCATCGCTGGCGGGCTGCTGGCCACCGGGGGCTTTTCCGCGGCCTCCATGCTGGTTGACCCTCTGATAGACACGGGAGGTGCGCTGCTGCTGGGCCTGGCGATGGGGCTGGGGGCGGCCTTCATTTTCAGACGGCTGGTGGAGCGGGAGGAAATCATTGCCGTGGCCCTCACTGCCATTCTGCTGACCGCCGGGCTGGCCACCTTGCTGGACGTGTCCCTCATCCTGGCCTCCCTGGCCATGGGGATGACCGTGACCAACGTTTTTCCTCGGGTAAACAGGCCGGTGTTCGACGCGGTGAAGGTAATCAGCCTGCCCGTGTACGTGCTCTTCTTCGTGCTGGCCGGGCTCAACCTGCACCTGGGGGTGCTGGCCGGGGCGGGAGTGATTGGCGTGGTGTATGTGGTCTGCCGGAGCACCGGAAAACTGGGCGGAGCCTACGCGGCGGCCCGGGCCACCCGCGCCGAGCCGGTGATTGCCCGGAACATCGGCCTGGGGACCCTCACCCAGGCGGGCGTGGCCATCGGTCTGGCCCTGCTGGCCTCCACGGAGCTGGCTGCCCGGGGCTACCCCGACCTGGGCCGGCTGGTGCTCACCACCATCACCGCCACCACCGTAGTCTTCGAAATCGTGGGCCCCCTGGCCACCTGGTTTGCCCTGCACCGGGCGGGGGAGCTGGGCCAGCAGTGAATTAACTTTAAATAGAGTCATAAGTTAATCCCGTGCATGCCGTCAGGAGAGGAAATGCTCATCTCCGAATTCTACGAGGCCCGGGTCAGGGACCTCATGGACATCCGGGTGTGGGACCTCCCCATCATCGAGAAGGATGCGGCCATCCCCCTGGTGCTCTCCATTCTGGACGGCAAGACCCACGTATGGGTGGTGGAGAGCCTGAAGACCAAGGAGCTGGTGGGGGTCATCACCCGGCACGACATCCTTCAGATACTGGCCCCTCCCCGCACCTACTACGGGGTGTTCAGCCTTCCCAAGCTCTACCACCACGGAATAGAGGGCCGGGCCGAGGACATCATGACCAAGCATCCCATCACCTGCCAGCCCGACGACACCGTGGCCGACGCCCTGAAAAAGATGATTCGCCACAACATTCGCCGCCTGGCGGTGGTCACCGACCGCACCATCGAGGGGGAGCTCACCCTCCGCAACCTCATCTCCAAGTTTTACAAGGCCACCCAGTACTACCCCCTGAACGAGGAAACTCCCCGGTAGCCAGAAGAAGAAAACGTTTATATCCCCGGCACCTTTACTACGTGCGTGACATGATGCAGGAAGAAAACATCAGAAAAGAAAAGATTCGCACCATCCTCACCCCCGACGTCAAGGTGTGCGGGGACTGCCGGGAAAAATACAAGCAGGAGGCCTCCTGCAGCGCCTGCGGCGTCAACATGCTTGACCCCTCCTACAGCGGAATGGTCTACGAGTGCCCCCTGTGCAACGAACTGTACTGCGAGCAGTGCTGGGGACACATGGGGGCCGAGGGAGGGCACGAGCACGCTCAGGCGGAGGAGAAGCGAGGCGGCATTTTCAACCGCTAGCCGGTGCTGAGGACACACCGGTTAGGTGCTCCCCGCGCTCCCGTGCTTCTTGGGAAAGAAAGAAACCTATATATGTGCCCGCTACTTCATACCCGGAGGGTCCATGGCTGACGATTACGAGATAGACAAAATCAGGGTGCTGGAGGGCCTGGAGGGGGTGCGCATCCGCCCTGCCATGTACATCGGCTCCACCGACGAGCAGGGTGTACATCACCTGGTGGAGGAGGTGGTGGACAACTCGGTGGACGAATCCCTGTCCGGCTACTGTACCCGCATCGATGCCTGCATCAACCAGGACGGCAGCATAACGGTCAGAGACAACGGCCGGGGTATCCCGGTGAAGGTCCATCCGGACTACGGCATTCCGGGGGTGGAGGTGGTGATGACCCGGCTGCATGCCGGAGGCAAATTCGACAAGAGCGCCTACAAGGTGTCCGGCGGCCTGCACGGAGTGGGGGTGTCCGTGGTCAATGCCCTCTCCTCCTGGCTGGAGGTGGAAACCCGGCGCAACGGCAGGGTGTATTTTCAGCGTTACGAGCGGGGCATCCCGGTTACCGAGTTGGAGGAGAGGGGACCGGCCTCGGACACCGGGACCACGGTCACCTTTCTGCCCGACCCCCAGATATTCGGCAACGTGGCCGTCGACGGTGCCCACCTCAAAAACCGACTTCAGGAAATAGCCTTTCTGAACAAGGACCTCCAGATAACCTTCCGGGACGAGCGCAGCGGGGACCAGGCAACCTTCCAGTACAGCGGGGGCATTGCCGAATTCATTCAGTACATCAATCGCACCAAGCATCCCCTGCACGGGGACGTCATTTACATGGAGGGGGAGCGGGACGGGGTGGTCATCGAGGTGGCCATGCAGTACACCGAGGGCTACACGGAAAAGATTTTTTCCTTTGTCAACAACATCAACACCCGGGAGGGGGGCACCCATCTCTCCGGCTTCAAAGCAGCGCTGACCCGCACCCTCAACGACTACGCCCGACGAAACGTGTTCAAAAACGAGGACCAGAGCCTGAGCGGCGAGGACGTGCGGGAGAGCCTCACCGCCATCATCTCCTGCAAGGTTCCCGACCCCCAGTTCGAGGGGCAGACCAAGACCCGGCTGGGGAACTCCGAAATCAAGGGCATCGTGGAGGCCTTCGTCAACGAGCGTCTTTCCACCTACCTTGAGGAGAACCCGGCCACCGCCAAGGTCATCATCGACAAGGCTCTGGAGGCCTCCCGGGCGCGGGAGGCGGCCCGTAAGGCGCGGGAGCTGACCCGCAAGAAGAGCTATTTGGAGTCATCGGCCCTGCCCGGCAAACTGGCCGACTGCTCTCTGGACGACCCCCACCGCTGCGAGCTGTTTCTGGTGGAGGGAGACTCCGCCGGCGGCTCCGCCAAGCAGGGACGAAACCGGGACTTCCAGGCCATTCTGCCCCTGAAGGGCAAGATTCTCAACGTGGAGAAGGCCCGCTTCGACCGCATTCTGGAGAACGACGAAATCAAGGCTATCATATCCACCATCGGTACGGGCATCGGGGACGAGTTCGACCTTAAGAGGGCCAACTACCACAAAATCGTGATTATGACCGATGCCGATGTGGACGGGGCCCACATCCGCACCCTGCTGCTGACCTTTTTCTTCCGCTACATGCGGCCGCTGATTGACAACGGATACGTGTACATCGCCCAGCCTCCCCTGTACCGGATTAAGAAGGGGAAAAGCATCGAGTATGCCTACTCCGAGGCGGAGCGGGAGCAGCTGACGGCCCCCAACGCCTCCATCCAGCGCTACAAGGGCCTGGGCGAGATGAACCCCGACCAGCTGTGGGAGACCACCATGAATCCCCAGCAGCGTATTCTCAAGCAGGTGACCGTGGAGGACGCGGTGTGGGCGGACGAGCTGTTCACCATCCTCATGGGCGAGGACGTGGAGCCCCGCAAGCAGTTCATCCAGACCCATGCGCAGGAGGTGGTCAACCTTGACATCTGAGGAGCAGGTACAGCGTCTTCCCATCGAGCGGGAGATGAAGAAGTCTTATCTGGATTACTCCATGAGCGTCATCGTGGGGCGGGCGCTGCCCGACGTCCGGGACGGCCTCAAGCCGGTGCACCGGCGCATCCTCTACGCCCTTCAGGACATGGGCCTGAGGCACGCCAAGCCCCACCGCAAATCGGCCCGGGCGGTGGGAGAGGTGCTGGGCAAGTACCATCCTCACGGCGACGCCGCCGTCTACGATGCCATGGTGCGCATGGCCCAGGATTTTTCCCTGCGGTATCCGCTCATTGACGGCCAGGGCAACTTCGGCTCCATCGACGGGGATTCCCCGGCGGCCATGCGTTACACGGAGGTGCGGCTGGACCGCAGAAGCGAGGAGATGCTCCGGGACCTCGACAAGGAGACTGTGGAGTGGCGGGACAACTTTGACGGCACCCTGAAGGAGCCGGTGATTCTGCCGGCGGTGCTTCCCAACCTCCTGGTGAACGGCGCCTCGGGGATTGCCGTGGGCATGGCCACCAACATGCCTCCCCACAACCTGGGAGAGGTGGTGGACGCCCTGCTTGCCTATCTGGACGACCCGGAGCAGGATGTGCCCTCCCTCATGCAGCACCTGCAGGGGCCGGATTTTCCCACCGGGGGCATCATCTGCGGGCGACGGGGCATACTGGAGGCCTACGCCACGGGCAAGGGCATCATCAAGCTGCGGGCCAGGACCCACGTGGAGGGGGACGCCATCATCGTCACCGAAATCCCCTACCAGACCAGCAAGGCGGGACTGCTGCAAAAGATTGCCCAGCTGGTCAAAAAGGAAGTCATCGAGGGCATCGCCGACCTGCGGGACGAATCCGACCGCCAGGGGGTCCGGGTGGTCATCAAGCTGAAGCGGGACGCCATGCCCGAGGTGGTGGAAAACCAGCTGTTCAAGCACACCGGCCTGGAGAGCACCTTCGGCATCATCAACATCGCCCTGGTTGACGGGCAGCCCAAGCTGCTGTCCCTGAAAGAGCTGATGCAGGCCTACGTCGACCACCGGCGGGACATCATCCAGAAGCGTACCACCTACGACCTGCTCAAGGCCCGGGAGCGCAAGCACATCCTGGACGGCTTGCTCACCGCCCTGGAGAGCATCGACCGGGTGATTGAGCTCATCCGGGCATCCAGCGACGCCGCCCAGGCTGCCCAGCAGCTTATGGAGGCCTTTTCTCTCTCCGAGCTCCAGGTCAAGGAAATCCTGTCCATGCGCCTGCAGTCCCTGACCTCCATGGAGGCGGAGAGCCTGCGGGCCGAGAGGAAGGAAAAGGAGTCCCTGATTGCCCGGCTGGACCAGATTCTCACCACCCCCGGAGAAATCGACCGGGTGATTCGCCAGGAACTGCAGGAAATGAAGGAGCGCTACGGTGACCCGCGCCGCACGACCATCGAGGAGGGCGAGGTGGACGTGGACATGGAAGCCCTCATCCCGGAGGAGGAGGTGGTGATTGTGGTCACCAGCCAGGGCTACATCAAGCGCCTGTCCCTGGACGAATACCGGGCCCAGAACCGGGGAGGCAAGGGTCTGGTGGGCATAAAAATGAAGGAGGACGACGCCATCAGCAACGTGCTGGTTTCCTCCACCCACGACTACGTGCTCATCTTCTCCGACCAGGGCATCGTGTACGCCGTCAAGGGCTACCAGATTCCGGCCGGAGGACGGCATTCCAAGGGGCGGGCGGTGGTCAACCTCATCCCCATCGAGGGGGACATCCGGGCCATCCTGTCGGTTACCGATTTCGAGAGCGGAACGCTCATCTTTGCCACCAAAAACGGCGTCGTCAAGAAGACCCATCTCTCTCGCTATCAGAACATCCGGGTCACCGGCATCCGGGCCCTCAGCCTGAAGGAGGGAGACGCCCTGGTCAAGGTGAAGCTGCTGCAGGGAGATGAAAAGATAGTTCTGGCCTCTGCCTCGGGCAGCGCCTGCGTGTTCAACGAGAAAGAGGTCCGGCCCATGGGGCGGGTGGCGGCGGGAGTCATCGGAATGCGCCTGGAGGAGGGTGACGAGGTGGTGGACATGGCCATTGCCCGGGGCGACGACATCCTCACCGTCACCGAAAACGGCTACGGCAAGCGCACGCCCCTGGAGGAATACCGGGTGACCAGGCGGGGGGCCAAGGGAGTACGGACCATCATCACCAACCAGCGCAACGGGCGGGTGGTGGCGGTGCGAGAGGTCAGCGACGGAGACCAGGTGGTGCTTTCCAGCCGGGAGGGCATGATGGTCCGCATCCCGGTGGACTCCATCCGGCGCCAGGGACGCAACACCATGGGGGTGACCCTGATGAATCTCAACCCGGGTGACCAGGTGGTCACCGTCACCAAGGTGTAACCCGCTCCCTCCCGCCGCCCGCCGCATGGCAGAGGAGGAGAGCCCCTCCACCCTCTGCGCAAAAACCCGTCTCCTCACAGCGGCGTTTACGGCGTTTAGCGACATTTAACAGAGCGACGTGGCGATATAAAAAAACTAAAAAGGAGGAAGAGAAGGGGGAAAGGGGGGAATTGGTGGGATGGTTGGTAGCGGGTGCTCAGTCGAAGTCTTCGTCCATGCCCATGCCGCCGCCACCGCCGCCCTTGCCGCCGCCGGCGCTCTTGGCCGCAATCACGTCGTCGATGCGCAGAATCATGATGGCCACCTCGGTGGCTGAGCGCACCGCCTGCCGGCCCACCCGCAGCGGTTCCAGCACGTGCAGTTTCTTCATGTCCTCTATTTTGCCGGTGTACACATTGACGCCGTGGTGGGTGTGCCCGTCGGCGTGGGCCTTGTGCAGCCCGATGATCATGTCGATGGGGTCCATACCGGCGCTGGTGGCCAGGGCGCGGGGAATGGTCTCCATGGCATCGGCGAATTTCTCTATGGCCAGCTGCTCCCGTCCTCCCACGGTGGCCGCATAGTCACGGGCGGCCATGGCGATTTCCACCGCCGCCGACCCCCCGCCGGTGACCATCTTGCCGTCCTCGATGGCCACGCCGATTACTCCCAGGGCGTCGTGCAGGCCGCGCTCGATTTCGTCCACCACGTGCTCGGTGCCCCCGCGGATGAGGATGCTTACCGCCTTGGCCTTCTTGCAGTCGGTGACGAAGGTCATCTTGTCATCGCCGATTTTTCTCTCCTCCACCATGCCCGCCTTGCCCAGGTCTTTGGCCGTGATTTCGTCCAGGTCGCTGAGGATGGAGGCGCCGGTGGCCTTGGCCAGTTTCTTCATGTCTTTTTCGCTCACCCGGCGGAGGGCAAAGATGCCCGCCTTGGCCAGGTAGTGCTGGGCCAGGTCGTCGATTCCCTTCTGGCAGAACAGCACGGTGGCCCCGCTCTTTTTCACCTGCTCCACCATGTCCCGGATCATCTGCTCCTCCTGGTCCAGGAATTTCTGCAGCTGGGAGGGGTCGGTGATCTCTATTTTGGCGTCGATTTCTGTTTTGCCCACCTCCAGGGCGGTGTTGAGGAGCAGGATTTTGGCGTTTTTGACGGACTGGGGCATGCCGGTGTGCACCCGATCCTTGTCCAGGATGATGCCCTCGATGAGCTCGGTGTCCTCGGCGGAGCCGCCCTGCTTCTTTTCCACTTTGATGTTGTCGATGTCCACGGAGATGTCATCCCCGTCCTTCTCCATGATGGCGGTCACCGCTTTGTAGGCGATGTCGGCCAGCAGCTCCTTGTTGGAGCCGGCCACCTTGCCGGTGAGTGAGGTCTCGGCAATGCGCTTCAGGGTGGCGGCGTCGGAGGGCTTGACCTTCAGGGCAATATCGTCCAGCACCTGGATGGCCTTGATGCTGGCCATGCGGTAGCCGTCGGCGATGGTGGTGGGGTGGATGTCCTGCTCCAGGAGGTCCTGGGCCTGTTTGAGAAGCTCCCCGGCCAGTATCACGGCGGTGGTGGTTCCGTCACCGGTCTCTGCATCCTGGGTTTTGGCTACTTCTACGATCATTTTGGCGGCGGGGTGTTCTACGTCTATTTCTTTGAGTATGGTGACGCCGTCGTTGGTGATGACGACGTCGCCCATGCTGTCCACCAGCATTTTGTCCATGCCTTTGGGGCCCAGTGTGGAGCGGACCGCGTCGGCGATGGCCATGGCGGCTCGAATGTTGTTGTGCTGGGCGTCACGCCCCTTTTCTCGTTCGGTTCCCTCTTTGAGTATGAGTATTGGTGTTCTTCCCGATAACATAGTAATCCCGGAAGGCTATTTTTGCACATCTACATAAAGGTTTCTCCCGGATTCCCCGGCTGAAAGGCCCACCGGGCGCATTTTTCACGGGGCTCTCACCAATAAACTTTCATATAGCATGCGGCATATATCAGGCCATGAAGGTCGAGTTGCCCTATGGAGACAGCCACCTGACTGCAGACATCCCGGATTCCAACCTTGTGGAGGTCATCTATCCCCACCACCTGGAGCCCGAAGAAACGGCCAGCCAGTACGTGCAGCAGGCACTGCAGGCCCCCCTGGGCTGCCCGCCGCTCAGCCGCCTGGCCCGCAGGGGACAGAGGGTGGCCATCGTGGTGGACGACCACACCCGCCCCTGCCCCACCTGGGAGATGATGCCCCCCGTGATGGAGGAGCTGCACCGACGGGGTATCGGCGACCAGGACGCCACCGTCATTTTTTCCACCGGGACCCACCGGCCGGTGAAGCACGAGGAGGCCCGGCGCCTCCTGGGGGGCGATTTTGCCGACCGGCTGACCTACCTGAGCAACGAATGCAGGGGAGACCGGTTCACCTCCGTGGGTACCACCTCCCGGGGCACCGAGGTCAAGGTCAACGACGCCTACCTGGAGGCCGACCTGCGCATCCTGCTGGGAGACGTGGAGATTCACTACTTCGCCGGCTACGGGGGCGGACGGAAAAGCGTGCTCCCCGGAATCTGCCACTACTCCACCATCCAGGACAACTACACCACCAACTTTTTCCATCCCCACGCCCGGCCGGGCCGACTTGACGGCAACCCCATGTACGAAAACATGACGGAGGCCGCCCGCCTGGCCCCACCCCATTTCTGCCTCAACGTGGTGCAGAACGCCCGCCATCAGATGGTGGGGGCATTCGCCGGCGACTTCGACATGGTGCTGCGGAAGGGGGCGGCGGTGGTAGACAAGATGTTCAAGGTCCAGGTCAAAGACAGGGCGGACATCGTGGTCACCGCCGCCGACGGCACCCCCCACGACATCAACCTCTACCAGGCATACAAGGCCATCCACCTGGCTCTCAACGTGGTCAACCCGGGGGGAATCATCATTCTGGCGGCGGAATGCCCCGACGGCCACGGCTCCCAGCCCTACCACGACTGGATGCAGCGCTACGCCACCGCCGACGAGATACAGGAGGAGCTCAGCCGGGAGTTCGTCCCCGGCGGCCACAAGGCCTACTTCCACGCCCGGGCCCTGGAGCAGGCCCAGTTTTTCATGGTGTCCGAGATGGACCGGGACCTGCTGGAAGGGGTGTTCCGCATGCGGGTCTTTGACAGCGTGGACCGGGCGGTGCAGGAGGCGCTGCGCATCAGGGGACGTGACGCATCCCTGCTGGCCATTCCCCAGGGGACCACCACCCTGCCGGTGTGATTGGTGCCCTTATCACAGGAAGAGAACCACGTCCTCCAGGGGCCTGCGCCGCTTTTCGGGAGCCTCCACGGCGGGATACCCGATGGGCATCAGGGCCACTACCTTCCATTCCGGGGGGAGGTCCAGTATCTCCCGTGCCTGATCCTGATAGAAGGCGCCAATCCAGCAGGTGCCCAGGCCGTGTTCCACCGCTGCCAGGGCCACATGCTCCATGGCAATGGCCAGGTCCACGTGAGCGGCCGGCACCCCGCAGGTCATCACGTAGCCGGTTTCGGTGGCCACGCCTGCAATCACCGCGGGAGCCTGGGCCACGAAGGATTGCCCCTTGGCCGCCTGGCTGAGCCGCATTTTCTTTTCGGGGTCGGTGACCACCACAAACTGCCACTCCTGCCGGTTCTTGGCGGAGGGGGCCAGCCGGGCGGCCTCCAGCACCTCCTCCAGCACCTCCCGGGGGATGTCCTTATCCTGGTATCTGCGCACCGAAAACCGGTGGCGGATGGCGTCCATTACGTCCATGAAAGGACATTGTCTGCCCTCTTTTAATTCCATCGCTATGTTTTTAAATCAGCAGCCCATTTAAACAAGCATGTTCCAGGTAACCATCAAGACCGACTATCTGCGAAATATCGTTGACGCCACGTCCATTCTCGTCGATGAGATAAAACTGCATTTCACCCCCGACCAGGTTTACGCCCGGGCCGTAGACCCGGCTCATGTGGGCATGGTCGACTTCAAGCTCAAGTCAGAGGCCTTTGAAGAATATGACGTCAAGGAGGACGTGGACCTGGCGGTGGACCTGGACAAGCTCAAGAGCATGCTCAAGCTGCCCTCCACCGAGGAGGTCATCTCCCTGATATATGAGGAGGAAGGCCAGTTGGTGGTGCACATGGGCAACCTCACCCGCCACATGAGCCTTCTGGACACGGCGGATATGGCCGACACCAAAATCCCCAGCCTGGAACTGTCCACGGAAATCGTGGTGAAAACCGCCGAGGTATACAAGGGGGTCAAGGCATCGGAGGCGGTCTCCGACCACATCGCCCTGTCTGCGAACCCCGAAGGCTTCGAACTGACGGCCCAGGGAGACACCGATACGGTGTCCCTGCACATCTCCAAGGACCAGCTCGTCTCCCTGAAATGCAAGGAGCAGGTGCGCAGCCTGTTCTCCCTCGACTACTTCAGCGACATGGTGAAATCGGTGAAAAGCGAGTCCCTCAAGATTTACCTGGGCAACGATTACCCGGTCAAAATGCTCTTCGAGCTGGCCGGGGACCATGGAGAGGTGGCCTACCTGCTGGCTCCCCGGATAGAATCAGAGTAATGCCCAGCCACGATGATGACGAACGCTCACTGATATATGATGAAACGATGGGCGGACTGAGTGGCTATTCTTTTATATCTGTCTCCTATTAAGTCCTGAATGGCCTATGACACCGTGTATTCTCATTCCCCCCGGGCTACCCCTGACTTCATCGAACGGCTGAAAGCCCTTGTCCCCGGCGGCCTGTCCGTCAGCGAGGCGGAGCGCATCATCTATGCCCGGGACTACTGGCCCATCTCCCTGCGCTGGTACCTGGAGGGAAAGGTCCCCTCTCTCCCCGACTGCATAGTGTGGCCGGAGACCACCCAGCAGGTCAGGGCGGTTATTGACCTGGCCAACGGGGAGAGGGTCCCCGTGGTCCCCTACGG
>DSCA01000093.1 GCA_011049295.1 Thermoplasmatales archaeon | reverse complement strand
GTTCAACGGCACCCTGTACCGGGGCCAGGAGGCAGCGGGAACCGTGGAGGGGTACCTGGCAGTGGGGCGGCGGCCCACGGTGGGGCGGTTCGAGGGGCAGTGGAAGGAGGACGGCGGGGACGGCGGCACCCTGGCCGGCCGCTTCTACGGCCCCCTGGTCGTGGGGGGCGCGGCAGGCGGTAGCGGGATGCGCCCGCTGCTGGGGTGGCTCACCAGAAACGATACCCATTTTGGTCTCCGGCTGCTCTCGCCGGTAACGGGAGGAGCCCTATCGGTTGAGGGAACCCACTACGAGTCCTTCCTGCCGGCGCCCTCCGGGCCCTATCCCATAGGCACCCAGACGGTGCACCTGGTGGACGAGAGCCGGGGGGAGGAGTTCACGGAGGATGAAGAAGACTTCCGGGAGATGATGGTGCAGCTGTGGTACCCGGCAGGCGAGACACGGGGAGAGCGGGCAGAGCACATGGACCCCGTGACCTTTGGCTGGCTGAAGCATCGGGCCCCCATTCCCCTATTCATGATTCCGGACCGGGCCTACACCTTCGTTCACACCCATGCCTATCTGGAGGCAGATGCCGCCCCGGGGGCGTTCCCGGTACTGGTGTTTTCCCACGGATATGACGGGGTGCGGGCCATCTACACCTCCCTGATTGAGGAGCTGGCCTCCCACGGGTTCGTGGTGGCCGCCGTCAATCACCCCTACATCGCCGGCATCACCGTGTTCCCTGACGGGCGGACCGTGGAACTGGCCCCGGTTCCGGGTGACGCCCAGCAGCGCGACCTCTACTTCCAGCGGGCCTTCCGGGCGGTGACCGGGGACATCCTTTTCACCCTGGACTACCTCACCCGGTGCAATGACCTCCATCCCATCCTGAGCGGCCATCTGGACCTGGAAAGGGCGGGCGTGTACGGCCATTCCTTCGGGGGCGGGGCCACCGCCGACGTGTGTCTGCGCGATGCTCGCTTCCGGGCCGGGGCCACCCTGGATGGCTTTTTCCGGGGCGAGGTGGTCCAGGCAGGGCTGGAAACGCCGCTGCTGCTCATGCTGGCCGAGGGTCGCACCCGAGGCAGCGACATCCAGGAGTTGTGGAGCAGCCTGGAGGGTTCCGCCTACCGGGCCGAGGTCAACGGCTCCGCCCACTACAGCTACACCGACGTGGGGATTCTCCTCTCCCACCTGGCACCGCTGCTGCCCAGAGGCATACTGGGCTTCGGGTCCATAGACCCCGGGCGCCTGGTTTTCATCACCAACGCCCTCCTGCGGGCTTTCTTCGACGTGCATCTGAACGGCGCCCCGGTGGGCACCCTGCTGTCCCTGGCCGATGAGTTCGAGGAGGTATGGTTTGCCTACAGGTGATGGCGGACGCCGTGTCCCCTCGCCCGCCCCGGAGGCGAATAAATTATAAATAGACAGCATACTTAACGGGGTATGCGCAAAGTGGCTTTGCTGGTCATGCTAATGGTGGCCATTCCCGTTTTTTCCCTGTCGACGCCCGCCCACAGCGGCCAGGACCGGATTCAGGCCATCATTGAGGCCGTGGACACCGACGAGCTGTATCGCTACGACCGGACCATCCAGGATTTCGGCCCCCATCCCACGGGCAGCGAGGCCTGCCGGGCCGTGGCCTCCTTCATTTACGACGAGTTCCAGAGTTATGGGCTGGAGGTGTCCTATGAGCCCTGGGAGGCCGCCGGACTGTCCAGCCGCAACGTGGTGGCCACCCTGCCGGGGGAGACCAACTTCGCGGTGATTATTTCCGCCCACTACGACAGCGTGGAGGTATCCCCGGGTGCCGACGACGACGGCTCCGGCGTCTCCTGCGTACTCATGGCCGCCCGGATTCTCAGCCAGTACCGGTTCCGGCACACCATCCGGTTCGTGGCCTTCTCCGGGGAGGAGCAGGGGCTATATGGAAGCGCCCACCATGCCCGCCAGGCCTATCTGGCGGACGAATACATCCTGGCCGACCTGCAGCTGGACGGCGTGGGTCATGCGGAGAGCAGCCAGGGCGGAAGCACCATTCGCCTGTGCGCGGAGGGAGCCTCCACCTGGATTACCGACGTGGCCCAGGAGGTACTGGACATCTATGGACAGAACATTGACCTGTCCATCCACCGCAACCGAAACTTCCCGGGGAGCGACCACCAGTCATTCCTCAACTACGGCTACGAGGGCGTCTTCTTCCTGGAATACGAGTTCAATCCCTACTACCACTCCGCCCAGGACACCATAGAGCACGTCAATTTCAGCTACCTGACCAAGGTATGCAAGCTGGCCACGGCCACCCTGGCCACCATCGCCGACCGGGAGGTGTCCATCTACCTGCGGCTGGTGGAGCCGGAGCGGGGTGCCCTCTACCTGGGAAGCCGGAAGCTGATGGTGCTGGACAGCCACCGCACCATGGTGCTGGGGCAGACCCTGGCCCGGGCCCAGATTTATACGCAGGAGGACATCAGCCGGGTGGAATTTTATTTCGACGGTCGCCTCCGGGGCATCGCCGAGGGCCAGCCGTACGAGCATACGTACACCAAGCTTTCCCTGTTCAACCATGTGGTCACCGCCGTGGCCCACGGCCGGCAGTCCCAGGACAGCAACGAGCTGACGGTGGCCATGTACAACCTGGCTCCCGGCAACTGGCTGGACTAACCCCGCTACAGTTGGGCAGGCGCTGAAGGCGCAAAATAGTGTTACGTGCTGTCACCTTTCAGGCAACACATTTAAGAAGATAGGGCATTCACCCTCGATGGATGTTGCCCGCCACTACTCGGAGAACATAAAGAGGATGAAGTCATCCGAAATCCGTGAATTGCTGGCTGTTTCCCAGAAACCCGGCGTCATCTCTTTTGGCGGGGGATTGCCCAACCCCCAGGCCTTTCCCGTTCACCACATCCGCACCATTCTGGAGGATGTCATGGAGGAAGAGCCCCACCTGGCCTTCCAGTATGGAACCACCAAGGGACGGCAGCACCTGCGCCAGGCCATCGCCGACATGGTGGCCAAGGAGGGCATCCGGGCCACTGCCGAAGACATTTTGATCACCGTGGGGTCGCAGCAGGCCCTGGACCTCATCGGCCGGGTGTTCATCAACCCCGGGGACACCGTGTTCCTGGGCCTGCCCACCTACCTGGGCGGCATCAACGTCTTCCGGGCCTACGGCGCCAACATGGTCGGGGTGCCCGTGGACGACGACGGCATGGACGTGGACCTGCTGGAGGAAAAAATCGTGGCTGCCGAAGAGCAGGGAAAGCCGGGCAAACTCATCTACAGCGTGCCCACCTTCCAGAACCCGGCCGGGGTGGAGATGTCCCCGGAGCGGCGCCGGCGCATCGTGGAGCTGGCAGAAGAGCACAACCTGGTGCTGCTGGAGGACGACCCCTACGGCAAGCTGCGCTTCGAGGGTGAGACGCTGAAACCGCTCAAGGCCCATGCCGAGCACGTGGTATACATGGCCACCTTCTCCAAGGTTCTCGCCCCCGGATTCCGCCTGGCCTACGTCATCGCCCCTGACGCGGTGCTCAAGAAGATGGAGCTGGCCAAGCAGACCGTGGACCTCTGCACTCCCATGCTCACCCAGTCCGTGGCCCTCCGCTTCATCAGCGAAGGCCACATGGAGCAGCATATTCCCTTCATCATCGACATGTACAGGCGCAAGCGCAGCATCATGCTGGAAGCCCTGGAGGAGTACTTCCCCCCGGGTTGCACCTGGACCTGTCCCCGGGGAGGCATGTTTTTGTGGGCCACCCTGCCGGACAGCATCGACACCCGGGACATGTTTCCGGCGGCCCTGGAAGAAAAGGTGGCCTACGTGCACGGCCGGGCCTTCTACGTCAATGGCGGCGGCCAGCACAGCATGCGCCTGAACTTTTCGTTTCCCAGCGACGAGGACATAACCGAGGGCATCGAGCGGCTGGGACGCACCATCAAAAAGCAGTTGTAGAGCCGGCAGAGGGACAAGACATTTAAACGGTGGGTCAGCCCCCGGTTGCAGTTATATGCGTCGAAGGTCTTTTTCACCATGGTCTGTCCCCGCTGTGGCTGTCCGGTCGGCGACGGCAGCAACCGCTGCCCGTACTGCGGAAGCTGCGTGCGATGTGCGGGCTGAATCTACCTCTCCTTTCTGGCTATGCCGGCTCCGGTCAGCTCATAATAGGGAGCGTGGGCACAGGAGAGGCAGAGTTGCCGGTTCCCCCGCCCCGCGATGCGGGTTGCCATCACTGGCTGGTGGCAGATATCGCAGATAACGCTGTCATGGATGGGGGCGTATGCCGGCAGCTCGACGGCGACGCATTCAACGGTAAACAGCTCCTCGATATCATGCTCAAGAATCTCGAACGAGTGCTCCCGGGACAGTTCTTTGAAGCGGGCTTCATCCTCTTTGCTGCCGCCTCTGTCTCTGACGACTGTTTTGAACAGCTGGGAGAACTCGTCCTGTCGGCGTTCGCGTGGCCGGGCTGCGATGCGGACGCCCTCACCGTTTCTGCCTGCCAGGGTGAATGCTGTTTTGCCGAGGTCGCGGAACACCAGGGCGTTGTTACCAAAGGTGCAGCCGGTGACATACTGCACGCCGTCGGCAAAGCAGTTGTTGGTCTCGACCACGGCGACGACGTGTTCCATGCCCTCGGGCGCCCAGCCCATCTCCCGGACGACATACGCGGCTGCCATCACCCCCAGAGCCAGCCCGGGGCAGAAATGACCGTGAAGCTGGCCGGCCCGGAGCAGCAGTTCCTCCAGCGCTCCGGTGCGAACGAGGTGCATAATCTCAAAACGAGGGCTGGCCTTCGCGTGCTCGCGAGCCACCTGCCGTTGCTCTGCTTCGTCGAAGGTCGGCGTGTACGGCTTGATGTCCAGCACCGGCGTGCCGTGGATGGCGTCCAGGCCTTTTACCCGCAGCCTGGTGCCATCCCGCTGCAGCAGCCGTGCGGTGGTCACGCCGATGGCGCTCGGCCGATGCGGGCTCCGCGATGCAAAGACACCCTTGACATCGCCGCTGTACGTGGGCGTCCTGAGCTTGTAACCTTCGGATCGATGGAACCGGAAGACGACCTGGATGTAGTCGCTGTCCTCGATGCGGTAAAGCCCGTCTGCGTACTGCTCGTGTATCTCGATGACGCTCTCCTGTTTCCGCATCTCAAAGGGGTCCGTTGGCTCATGCATGTCGTTGTGAACCACGCCGATTTTTCTGATGTCCTGCATGGATGCCTACCCTTCAGGTTTTCATAAACCTTTCTTTCAACTGGCGGCGCTGCCCCCGCGCCGGCGTTTCGGCGACACGGCAATGGATGCTGCAAATCCGCCGGCGGAGACGATGACGATGGAGGCCCCCACCGGAAAATCGGTAAGCAGGGAAAGGAAGAAGCCCGCCAGGCAGCTGGCCATACCGACGAGGGGCGATGCCACCACGATTTTTTTGAAGTCATAGAAAAACTGGTACGCCGTGGACGTAGGATTCACGATGAGCGCGAACACCAGCAGGCCCCCCACCAGGCGAAGGGACAGTGAGACGGCGGCGGCGGTGAAAAACAGTATGGCAAAATAGAAAACGGTGGTATTGACGCCGGCCGCCTCCGCCAGTTTGCGATGGAACAGAACGGCCACGATTTCCTTGTAAAAGAGAATCACGAAGGCCAAGAGGGCCGCTGCCAGCAGCAGCAGAAGCAGCACCATCTGGTGAGTAACGGCGAAGATGCTCCCCCAGAGAATGCGCAATGCCGTACCGGAGGCTGCCTGTCCCGGTATCATGCTCAGAAAGATGAACGCCAGGGCGATGGTCACCGAGAACAGAAAGCCGATGATGACGTTGCTCTCCAGTTTTGCTTTTTCCCCCAGCGGACCGATGAGCAGCGCAGTGCCCAGAGAAAAGATGACGGCGCCGACGAGGGGGTCGATGGCAGCCATGATGCCGAAGGCGGCACCGGCAAAGGCGGCATGGGACATGCAGTATCCGATGGAGGACAGGTTCATCCGCACCACGAAGATGCCCACCGTAGAGCAGACGAATCCGGCCAGCAGGGCGGCGGCCATCGAGGTTATGAGCAGCGGGGAGGGAAGGGCTATCATCAGGTGTCTCCCTCTCTGAAAATGCTGGCCACCGCCGCCGATGAAATCATTTCTTCCCTGGCTCCCTGCATGATTATGCGCCCTCTGTCCATCACCACCACCCGGGAGCACGCCGCCGGCACCGACTGCAGGTCGTGGGAGACCATCACCATGGTGACTTCCTGGGTCCGGTTGACCCGGCTGAGGAGCTCACTCATCTGCCGTCGGGCCGAGATATCCAAGTGGGAGAAGGGCTCGTCGAGCAGGAGCAGTCGCGGTTCCTGAGCGAGGGCTCTGGCCAGCAGCAGTTTTTGAAATTCTCCGCCGGACAGCTTCCCTGCCGGTCGCGAGGAAAAGGAGGACATGCCCACCAGCTCCATCTTGTCCCGTACCACGTGCCAGTCGGAGGGCCGGGGAAACCGGAGAGGACCTATGGCCCCCACCCGGCCACTCATCACCACGTCGCGTGCCAGAAAGGGAGCAAGGGCATCGATGTCGAAGTTTTGGATGACGTACCCGATGTGCTTTCGCAACATCCGGGAATGGACGGCGATGTCCTTGCCGAAGACATACCCTTGCCCGGCCGTGTAGGCCAGAAGGCCGTTGATGGTCTCCAGCAGCGTGGTCTTGCCCGCCCCGTTGGGACCGATGATGGATACCAGTTCTCCCTGCTTCACGGTGAAGTTTATGTCGTAGATGGCCGGAACGCGCTCCCCCTCGTAGACGGCGGCGATATTCCGGAGGACAACGGCCGGGTCACTGGTGTTGGCACTCATTTTTTTCGATGCTCACGTCAAACAGCTGGTCGTGGTGACGGCTATAGATATCCGCCGAGTAGTCCCTCATGTTGTCCTCCGTCACCTGGCTTTCTATTTCCTGGCGGACGGCCGGCTTGAGGGTGATGCGCAGCGAGGTGCCCGCGGGATCGGTGAATTGGGCCGCCGGTATGCCGCCGTCGTGCACGGTGATGTTGCCCTTTCCCAGCGTGCATCCGGAGGACAGCTGTATGCCGTCGATAATGCAGGATACCGGGGGGGTAGTACCGGTCCAGGTCACGGCGCTTTTTGCAAAGGGATTGTCGCCGAGAATCTGGTTGGACAGGAGCCCCATGCGGTAGCCGATGACCACGTAGGGGCCGAGGTGTCCGTGAAACCGTTCGATGCGGCGCAGCGTGTCGTCCATGCTATTTCCTCCGGTAGAGAACAAAAAAGGCGAGGGCCAGGCCGGCACAGATAAGGGTCAGAGTGAGCATTACGTCCCTCTGCAGGGTGAGGGAGGATATGCGGCCTTCCAACTCGCTGATGTCTCCCTGCTTGTAGGCATGGGCGGAGAGGCCGGCAACAATCTGGTCGGTGTTGTAGGCCAGCATCTGGAGATAGGTTTCGGTACCGGGGATGGCACCGGGAAAGTTGGTGACAACCACGTGGGATATCCGTGCATCTGCAGCCACAGAGGCCCCGAAGGAGGTACCACTCTGCAGATTGTCAATGACCGCGCAGACCCCCGGGGCGGAGGCCGCACGGGAGATGTTGAGCATGGCGCCCGTGGACAGACTCTCCGGCGGGCCGTAGGAGGCAGTGACGTTGAGGCCAAGCCACGATGCGAATGCCTGCTGCCACTCCATGCAGACCACCTTGGCGCCGGTGAAGCCGTGGCTGGCCATCAGCTCCTGAAGATGGGCTGCCGTATGGTTAATGCGGTGAAGATACGAGGCAGCGTTTTCTCTGATGAGGTCCCGGTGATCAGGAAACACGGCGGACAGTTGGCCGGCGAGCGTGCTTACGTAGCTCCGTGCTCCCTCTGGGAGGTTCCACTCGCCAAGGCCGGCACAGGTGATGAGCGCGGCGGAGGCTCCGGAGGCGTCGAGGAGGTCCTGGAGCCAGGGCTCCCATCCCAGGGAGACAATGATATCGGCAGAGGCGATGCGTTGCACGTCGCTGGGGCGGGTGTCAAAGTGAGAGGGGCAGGCACCGGCGGGCATGATATGGTCAATGGTGCTGTGGGTGCCGTTCAGCAACTGCGAAGTGAAGTCTGCCAGGATGGCGTTGGTGCAGACCACGTGCGGGGAAGACTGCTGGTGGGCGTGGGCAGAGGGGAGCGGAAGGAGCGGGGTAAGAAAGAGTACCCCCAGGGTTATGTATAAGATTGCTTTCACGGCATCACCGTAACACTATTTTTTAATTCGTAACACCACGGAAGCATATAATTCTTTGGTAGCAACATTAAAATAATAGTAGCACTTTTAGCGGTTGATGGTGTTACCATGGCCGTGGAGAGAGTAGGGGTTTCCTTTGAGCCGGATCTGCTGCGCGACTTTGACCACGTCATCAGGGCCAAGGGCTATGCCAACCGCTCCGAGGCCATCCGGGACCTGGTGCGCTCCTTTATCCTGGCGGAGCGGGCAGAGTCAGAGGAGGGAGAGGTGGTGGGAACCCTGACCATTGTCTATGACCACGACCGCAGCACCGTCACCAGCAATTTGCTCCACCTGGAGCATCACCACCTGGCGGAGATTCTGTCCACCCTGCATGTTCACCTGGATGCGCATGCCTGCCTGGAGGTGCTGGTGATTCGGGGGGAGGCGGGGCGGGTGCGCACCCTGGCCGACCGCATCACGGCCCTGAGGGGAGTGAAGCACGGGGAGCTGGTGATAACCGCTTCCGGCTGATATATTTTTGAGTCGCTGATGGAGTGTGAGGGAAGATATAAATATGACCTACCGCTTACTGACTGACAGTCAGTCAGTGAAACCATGGCCCGCAGCGTGAAAAAACCGGGGGAACGCCGCCAGGAATTCATCAGGGCAGCGGAAACCCTGTTCATGGAAAAGGGGTACCAGAACACCTCGGTCAGCCACATCGTCAACCGGGTGGGCGTGGCCCACGGACTCTTCTACTACTACTTCGATTCCAAGGAAGACGTGCTGGACGCCATCATCGAGCACCTGGTCCAGGAGAGCAGGCGGCGGCTCAGCGCCATCGTGCACGGGGATGGAACGCCGCTGGAAAAATTCCACCGCTTTGTACAACAGATGTTCGTTCTCAAAAAAGACAGGCCGTACCTCATCGGGTACATGCTCCAGGAACAAAACCGCCTGTTTTACCACAAGTGGATGCAGCGCGCCCTCGACAAGATAACGCCGCTGCTCACCGAGATCGTCGAGGAAGGCGTCACCACTGGCCGCTTCGACACCCCGTATCCCCGCGAGGCGGTCGAGTTCATCTTCAACGGCATGCGGTTTTTCCTGTCCTCGCCAGATGACCTGCAGGACGATGCCCTTCGCACCAAAATGATAGCCGCCGGCGACATGATGGAGCGCGTGCTCGGAGCCGAGAAAGGATCGGTCACGTCCGTGTATCAGGAGATAACGCCGGGCGTGCTCGACATGATGGACGAATCAATGCAGTTCACCGAGAAGGGTGCCCATGACGGGTGAAATCCCGGTAATCCCTTTTTTTTATGTGCCGATATTGACCGGCAGTCAATCAACACAGAGGCGGTAATATGAAACCATCCAATAAAAAAAGAATGGAGTGAATCCGCTCGCCACCATCGCCATGACGTCAAGCAGACACCCCTGGATAACGCTGGCGGCAGCGCTCCTCATCACAGGCCTGTTTCTCCTGCCGGCGTCGCAACTCTCCATCGACACCAGCGTAGAATCAGCGTTCGGGGACAATCCGCCCGGCGAGCTGGCCGAACTGCAAAACCTGAGCGAAACCTTCGGCGAGCAGAATCTGGTCACGGTCGTCGTGGACTGCACTGCCAGCAACCGAAGCACTGCCGAGCAGTATCTGCAGCAGCTAGCAGCACAGCTGGGAAAAAATGACTGGTTCACCGACATTAGATATACTGCCAATCTCGACTTCGCTGGACAAAAATCGCTGCTTTACCTGCCAGCGGAACACCTTTCCTTCCTGCTCGACCCCAATATAACGACTGCATCGGCAAATGATACCTACCAGCAGCTGGTGCAGCAGATGAACCAGCCCGCCTACATCGTCTCCGAAAACGGCAACATCTATCTGCTGAACCTCATACTCAGCGTCACCATCGACAGCGCCGAAACTCGCACCAGGGTGTTCGACGGCCTGCACGACACCGTCGACGAGGTGCAGGCAAGCAAACAGCGGTACGACGGTCTCAACATCGGCGTCACCGGCGGGTTCATGGTCATGGACTACGAGGGAGACCAGATGGCATTGAACGATATGTATCTGGCCACGATTATCACCTTCGTCCTCATCTTCATCCTGCTGTTCCTCGCCTTCAAAAGCATCTCGCTCCCCGTGCTGTCGCTCATCCCGCTGCTCTGCAGCATCATCATCACCGCCGGCATTCTCCATCTCGTGTTCGGGGCCATGGGCATGATAGCGATGGTGTTCGCCGTGCTCGTTCTCGGTCTGGGCATCGACTTCAGCATCCACATGCTCACCAGGTTCATGGAGGAAATGGAACACCGAAACGACGTCGTACAGGCCTTCGGACAGACCTTGGTACACACCGGCAAAGCCATCATTCTCGGCACGCTGACCACGACCACCGCATTCGGCGCGCTGTTCTTCGGCAGAACCCAGGGACTGCAGGAAATGGGTCTCGTGCTCGCCATCGGCCTGCTCGTCAATCTGGGCTGCGTGTTGTTCATGCTGCCCGCGCTGGTGGCGCTCCGCCTCAGGGTGGGACGGCTCTGCAGCAAAATAGCAAAGCAAGGCAGGTTTACCTTCCTAGGAGCCGTCGGCAGATTCTCGGCGCACCATGCGGTGGTGCTCGCCGTGCTGCTCGTCGTCATCGGCGGGTTTTTTGCAGCAAGCGTTCCCCGGGCATCGGTCACGGGCGACCTGCACGAACTGCAGCCCACGGACACCCAGGCATACCGACAGCTGGAAAAAGTCAAAGCAAACTTCAATTATTCAGAGGATTTCCTGCTGTGCACCGCGGGCTCATACAACGAGCTGGTCGACGACGTGCAGGGATTTCGCAGCATAGATGAGCTCATGACCGTGGAATCAATCCTTGAGTATCTCCCGAGAAATCAAAGCGACAATCTGGCCGTCATAAAACAGGCGAAGCAGCTGCATCCCTCACTTGCAACGCTGCCCTGGCTGAACGTCACTGAGATGACCTGGCGGGACCTGCCCGAGCACATACGCCGGGACTGGGTGGCAGAACGCCCGCAAGGTCCCGTGTTTCTCATCCGGGTGACCGCGAAGGGCGATATCTACGACCAAAGCTACCGGGAGGCGCTGCTCGTAAAGATGGAGCAGGTCAACGACGACGTCGTGGGCCAGGCGATAGCATACCCGGACATCATGACGGCGATGACAGACGACGTGATGCGTGTCTCGGTCGTCGCGGCGATGCCCATCCTCGCCATCGTGTACATCGGCTTCAGAAAGCGCAGCCCCGCGTATGCACTCCTGGCGCTGGTCCCCGTGCTATTCGGCATCGGCGGCCTCGTGGGGCTGAGCAGCTATCTCGGCGTATCGCTGAACATCATCTCCATCATGATGATTCCCCTGGTCATCGGCATCGGCATCGACGATGGCATCCACATCCTCCACCGCTACAAGGAGGAGGGACGCGGCTCGCTGCCCCGGGTGGTCCAGCGCACCGGCAAAGCAATCTTTCTGACGACGGCGACGACCTGTCTGGCGTTTTCGTCGCTGCTGTTCGCAGACCATCCGGGCATGCGGGCCATGGCGCAGACACCGGTACTGGGACTGATACTGTGCTTCCTCGCCGCCATCCTGTTCCTGCCGGCGCTCATCCGGCTGCTGCTTGAACGGAGGCAAAACGATGCATGATGGCCGCAACGTGGTGGAAAAATACAAGTACGGTCCCTTGATGCTGCTGTATATCCACCGGTGATAAAATGCCCGAGGAAGCAGTCATCGAGATAGACAATCTGACGAAGCATTACGGCAACGTAGTGGGCGTCCAGAACCTCAGTCTCAAGGTTCACCGGGGCGAAATTATGGGTTTCCTTGGCCCTAACGGGGCCGGGAAGACGACCACGCTCAGAAGCTGCCTGGACCTGCTGTCCATCACCGCCGGCCAGATACACATCTTCGGCATGGACTCACACCAGCAGGCGGTGGCCATCCGCCAGCGCACCGGCTATCTGCCGGGGGACTTCGGCCTCCTCCCCGGGATCACCACCGATTCCTATCTGAGGCACCTGCTGGCCCTCAGCAACTGCCGCCACGCGGACAAAATGCATTCTCTGGCGGAGCGGCTGGATCTGGACCTGAGCCGGAAGACCAACGAGCTGTCCAAGGGCAACCGACAAAAAGTGGGCATCATCCAGGCCCTGATGGCCGACCAGGAGCTGGTGATTCTGGACGAGCCCACCGCCGGCCTGGACCCCCTTATGCAGCAGGAGGTCTACCGCATTCTGCGGGAGGAAAACCAGCGGGGGTCCACCATTTTCATGTCCTCCCACATCCTGGCCGAGGTTGAGGAGGTCTGCCACCGGGTGGCCATCATCCGCAAGGGGCGACTGGAGGTGGTGGAAGACATCGCCGCCCTGCAGGAAAAGACGGGCAAGGTGCTGGAGGTGGAGTTCCGGGAGGCGGTGGACCTGGAGGAGTTCGACCTGCCGGGGGTCAGCGACCTGCGCCGGGAGGACGGCAAAATCATGCTCACCGTCCACGAAAACCTGGACCGGGTAATCAAGGCCGTGTCCAGCCACAAGGTGCTGAACATGCAGCTCTCCACCTACAGCCTGGAGCAGCTGTTCCTCAAATACTACGGCAACCAGCGGGAGCAGAGCACCGCAGAAAACCCGGGGGGTGAGCAGGCATGAGGGGCACCATCGCCGGCATGGAGCTGCGCTCCGGCTGGAAGGGCCTGGCCATATTCGGCGTGCTGGTGCTGGTGGTGTCGGCAGGCATGCCCCAGATATTGCCCGCCTACCGGGAATCGTTCACCGAGGACCTGGAGGGAGCCAGCCGCGTCCACATCCAGGTGCCGGAGCAGCAGGGAACCCTGGTCAACCTCTCTTGGGAGCCCGAGAAGAATGCCACCCTCTACCTGGTCCTGGAGGACAACTCCTCCACTTTTCTCACCTCTCAGGTCAAGTATCTGGGCAACCAGACGGCCCTCTCCTTCCCCCGGGACTTTGAGGACAAGCGGTACTACGCCGTGCTGGCCCTGTTCACCAACGTGAGCAATGCCTCCCTGGCCGACCTGTTCACCGCCCAGCGGAGGCTGATCGGCATCGCCACCACCGGGGACCCCAGCAATCCCTTCCAGGAGCTCCTGGACAACCCCGCCTACCAGGGATTCTCCCGGGGCCGGGACATCAATCCGCTGCAGGTCGACGGCTTCATCATCCTGGAGTTTTTCAGCTGGTGGTGGATGCTGGCCGGGCTGTTTGTGGCCTACCTGTCGGTGTCCGTGGTCGCCGGAGACTTCGAAAACCGGCGCATGGACATCTACCTCTCCACCCCCATCTCCCGCCGCCGCTATCTGCTGGAAAAATTTCTGTCCCTCTCCGTCATCTCCCTGTACGTCATCCTGGTGGCCACCGGGGGACTGGTGGCGGGGATTGCCGGCATCGGGGCCCTGGAGGAAGTATCAGCCCGGGCCGTGTTTCTGTCCCTCTTCGGCTGTCTTCCCTTCCTGCTGAGCGTTGCCGCCGTGGGTATGCTGGCCGCCGTCCTGTTCCAGAAGGTCAAGGTGGGCATGGGAGTAACCTTTGCCGCCGTGTTCGCCCAGTTTTTCCTGTACACCTTCGGCAACTACACCTCCTCCCTGGCCTGGATGAAGAGCATCAGCATCTTCCACTACTGGGACTATGCAGCCCCCATCCTGGACGGCGTTTTCAGATGGGGAGACTTCGTGGTGCTCGGCGCGGTGGCCGCGGTGCTCCTGGGAATGGCGCTGTGGGCATTCAACACCAGGGACGTTCCTGCCTAGGTGTTTCCGTGCAGCACGTGAGACAGCCATCCAGCCACCGGTTGAAGGCCAGCGTAAAGCGGGTCCACGACGGCGCTCTCCGCAGCCCTCCGCCCGGCCCGGCGGCATCCACCAGGGTCCGGCGCTCACTCCACCCGCATCAGCTTGCTCTCCCCGTGGCCGGTGAGCACCCGCGCGAAGCCCCGCAGTTGCGCGTCCAGTTCCTGGTCTCCGGTGTCCACCTTCAGGGAGTCCAGGCCGGCCAGTTTTTCCGGAGCGGCAATCACCGTTATGCAGTCCGTTCCCACCCGGCGGATGATGTCCGGCGTAATCTGCTCGTTACCCCGCCCGAACAAAAAACCGTGGCCGCCCAGGGGGCTTACAATGATGGCGTTGCACTGGCCCAGACAGCGACAGATGTCGTCGGCGCTGGCATCGGTGCACAGCAGGTGGCCGTTCCGTACCACGTCCACCCCCAGCAGTGAGCCCTCTATGCCCAGGGCCTCCTTGACCGCCCCGATGGTGCTTCCCCCGCCCAGCACGTACACCACGCCGGGCTGCATGTCCTCCACCACCCGCTCCGCCAGGGCCCGTTTGGCCTCCTCTCCTCCCAGCCCGAAGCCCTTGGATGGCTGCAGATGACGGTGAACGGGGCACAGGAGGTAGCCCTTGACGGACACCCCCAGCTGGTCCCGTCGAAATTTTTCTTCGTCTATATCCACCACCTCCCGCTCCTCAAAGCATGGCCCCTCTCCCAGCGAGTTTACCACCTCCGCCGCATGGCCGGGGGTATAGGCAAACACCGCCGAATACATTTTTACCCCGGCGGGCACCCCCAGCACCGGGATGTCCTGACCGATGGCCTCCAGAACGTCCCGGGCCGTGCCGTCTCCCCCCACGAACACCAGCAGGTCCACGCCAGCGTCTCGCAGGGCCCGTGCCCCTCGCACGGTATCGGCGGCTGTGGTGGGAACGGCAGGCGAATAAACGACGGAAACGGACCGGTCGCCATCCTCCAGAACCTGCTGTCCCATGGGAGGGGCACAGGTAAACAGTTCAAAGCGCTTGTCCAGCCCGCGGGCAAAAATCCGGGCCCGCTCCGGGGCCACCGGCCGGGCCCCCCTCCGCCGGGCCTCCTCCACCACGCCGTCCGTGCCCTTCAGCCCCACGCTGCCCCCCATACCGGCTATGGGATTGACCAAAAAGCCGAGGCGTTGCATCATCCAATGCGCTCTATCCGCTCCTGCAACAGATTCTGCGCCCGGGCCAGCCTCTGTCTTATTTTGCTGATTTTGCTCCGCTCCTCCACGGGAATGGGCTGGTCGTTGTCCAGATAGGTGTACTCCAGGTTGTCGATGTAGCCCTTGATGGCGGTGATGGTGTTCAGCAGGTCGTAGGAGTTCTCCTTAATGGATTTAATTTCGATGTCTCCCGCCCGCTGGGTGATAAACTGGGTCTCGATTTTATCCAGGTTCTTTTTTTCGGACTTGGTGTTCAGCTCCAGATAAATCTGGAGGGCCTTGATGAGCTCGTTGCCCAGAACGGTGTGCTTCTTTCCGTATTTTTCTCCCACAAAGGCCTTGAATTCCTCCCATATGCCTTCCTGTTTTTCGTCGATGCGGACACCAATGGGCTTGCTCATAATAACCGGTTTGCTAACATTCTGCTAAATTTAAAGGTTGCGGAAAAATTCGAGGCGACAAAAAAAGCATCGTTCGACAACTGTTCCCCAACGTTCGGCAGTTGTACGAAATGCTTTATATAGCAGGATGGGTCATTGCTTCATCAAGACGACACAGGGAATGGGCGGGCCTCATGTTTTGCCTCCACATGACGCCTTCTTTTCCCCCTTGGTTCCCATTCCCCTGTCTATTTTTATGGTTCACCCGGCTACTGCAGAGAGGTCAGCGCGGTGCGTATTTCCTCTGCTCCGCTTCCAAAGGCGGGGGTTCCCCGATGAACGGCCAGCCTCTTTTCCGGCAGAACCACCGCCCAGGCCACCGCATAGGCAGACCTGAGGAGGCTGCCCACCTGGGTGCGACGCACCACCCAGTCCAGGGGCGTGCTCCCGGTGAACACGAACACCACGGTGCAGGTAGCCGGAAACAGGGGCGATGTGCTCTCCAGTCGTCGGTGTGCCTCCCTGAGCAGAGCTACCACCTCATCCTTGGAGAGACCGTCCCCCTGCCGCACCACCAGGATCCGCCCGGTGGTAACCAGGACCGCCGTGTCCGTACGCTCCACGGCGAGGTCGCCCAAATCTGAAAAGCTTTCCGAGGGGGCCCAGCCGTTCCCGTGCAGTTCCCGTCGGGCTCTGGCCACGAACTCCCCGTAGGAAATACCTCCGGCCATGGTAGCCCTGTAACGGGACGGGCGTTAATAAAAGTACTGCCGGGCCGGAGATTAAAAAGGGCTGTCCGTTATCCCGCCATGGCCAAGCTGGAGCGCTCCCTAAGCCTGTGGAAGGTCACCCTGATGAGCGTGGGCATCATCCTGGGGGCGGGCATCTACGTTCTCATCGGGAGGGCCGCCGGGCTGGCCGGCGACGCGGTCTGGCTGTCCTTTGTCATCGCCGCCGTCGTGGCCTCCTTCACCGGCCTGAGCTATGCCGAGCTGTCCTCCCGGTTTCCCGATGCCGGGGCGGAATACGTGTACGTGCGGCGCTCATTCGGCCGGCATCCAGCCTGGCTGGTGGGATGGCTGATTATTGCAGGAAGCGTCATCGGGGGTGCCACCGTGGCCATCGGCTTCGCCAACTACTTTGCCGGGCTGTTCGGCACGGCGGTGCTTCCCGTGGCCTGGGGAGCGCTGCTCATCTGCGGGGTCATCGTGGTGGCCGGCATCCAGGAGACGGCATTTTTCACCATCATCATCACCCTCATCGAGACCGCCGGGCTGGTCATCATCATGGCCATCGGGTTGCCCCATCTCGGCAATCCCGCCGACTACGTCCAGATGGCCCAGGGTATAGAGGGGGTGCTCAAAGCGGGCGTTCTCATCTTTTTCAGCTACCTGGGATTTGAGAGCATCACCCGGCTGGCGGAGGAAACAGAGCAGCCCCGGAAAAACATCCCCCGGGCCATTTTGCTGTCCATTGCCATCACCACCGTGGTATACATTCTGGTGGGCATCGCCGCCGTGAGCGTGGTGCCCCCTGCCCAGCTGGCGGAATCCGGGTCTCCGCTGGCAGAAATCGCCGAGACCTGGCTGGGACAGAAAAGCTTCCTGCTGCTTTCCCTCATTGCCCTTCTGTCCACCTTCAACACCGTGCTGGTGATGCTGCTGAGTGCCTCCCGACTGGTGTACGGCATCGCCGATGAGAACGCTCTGCCCGCCATCTTCTGCACGGTGTCCGCCAGGACCAGAACCCCCTGGGTGGCCACCAGCGCGGTCACCGCAGGGGCGCTGCTGTTTCTGTCGCTGGGAGACGTGGAGGTGGTGGCCAACCTGACCAATTTCACCATTTTCGCGGTGTTTATCGCGGTCAACTCCGCCCTGATCTATTTCCGGCTCAACCGCCCCACCCGGGAGGGCTTCCGGGTGCCCGGCTCCCTGGGGAGAGTGCCCGTGATCCCGGTGCTGGGCATCCTGGCCTCCGTCTTCATGATAGCCAACCTTTCGCCGGAGGTGCTACTGCTGGGCGGCGGCCTCATCGTCGTGGGCCTGCTGGTTCAGCTGGCCATGGACCGCCAAAAAAACAAAATATTTTAGTGCGCCCCTCGGTTGTCCTTACCAATGGCCCTCATCGATGTGCTGCTTAATGCGGTGAACGACCCCATCTCCTACTCCGTCATCTTTTTTATTTACGTGGTGCTGGCCGCCGTCATTCTCCCCATACCCGTGGAAATCGGGCTGTTCAATCCCTCCGTCAGCCCGGCGATACTGGTGGGCATCATGGCCCTGGGCAAGGGGGTAGGGGCCTTGGTGGTGTTCGAAATAGGCTACCGGGCACGGCGGTTTCTCAAACGGGTGAGCAGCGCCGGCCCCCTGACCAGAAAAATCGTGGGGGCCTCAGAGAGCTTCGTCCGGCGCTACGGTCACCTGGGCCTGTTCATCATCATGAGCATTCCGCTGATGGTGGATTCCGTGTCCCTGTATCTGTTCTCCCTGCTCAACCCCTACGAGGAGGACACCGCACTCCAGGAGAGCACCTTCGTACTCATCAACGTGGGAGCGGGAGCGGTGCGAGGGGCTATCATTCTGGCCGTGTTCTACTGGGCGGGAATCAAGCTGGTGTAGGTGGCGGGCAAAAGCAGCAGTTAAAAACCGCCGGCACATTCAGTATACATGATTGAACGGGAAAAAATAGGGGAACTGCTGAGCCAGTACGACCTGGATAACCTGACCATAGGAGCGGTGGCCTCCCACTCCGCCCTGGATACCTTCGACGGGGCCGCCGAGGAGGGGTTTCCCACGCTGGCCGTATGCAAAAAGGGTCGGGAAAGGACCTATGCCCACTACTTCCGGTCCCGGCGGAAAAACGGCGTCCTCTACCAGGGCTGCGTGGACCAGGCCTGGGTGTTCGACTCCTTCCGGGAGATACTGGCCGAGGAGCAGCAGGAGCGACTGCGCCGCCAGAACGTGCTGTTCATCCCCAACCGGTCCTTCACCTCCTACTGCGATCTGGGGGAGATTGAAGAGCGCTTCGCCGTGCCCATGTTCGGCTCCCGGAACCTGCTGCGCACCGAGGAGCGGAGCGAGGAAAGGGACTACTACTGGCTGCTGGAAAAAGAGGGCCTGCCCTTCCCTGAAAAGATATCCAGCCCGGAGGACATCGACGAGCTGTGCATAGTCAAGCTGCACCACGCGGTCAAAAAACTGGAGCGGGGCTTCTTCACCTGCTCATCCTACCGGGAATACAGGGAGAAGGCGGAGGTCCTGCTCCGCCAGGGAGTCATCACCGAGGGCGATTTGGCCCGGGCCCGCATCGAGCGGTATATCATCGGCCCCGTCTTCAACTTCGATTTCTTCTATTCCCCCCTGAACCGGGAGCTGGAGTTGCTGGGCATCGACTGGAGATTTGAGACCAGCCTGGATGGCCACGTAAGGCTGCCGGCACAGCAGCAGCTGAGCCTGTCCCCCCGGCAGCAGATTCCGGAATACACCGTCTGCGGTCACAACTCGGCCACCCTGCGCGAGTCCCAGCTGGAGAAAGCATTTGCCCTGGGCGAAAGATACGTGCAGGCCACCCAAAAGCACTACGACTACGGAGTCATAGGCCCCTTCTGCCTACAGACCTGCCTGGACAAAGACCTGCGCTTCTACATCTACGACGTGGCGCCCCGCATCGGCGGGGGTACCAACGTCCATATGTCGGTGGGTCATCCCTACGGCAACACTCTGTGGCGGAAGCGGGTGTCCACCGGGCGGCGCATAGCCATGGAGGTCCGGATGGCCGTAGAGGAGGGGCGGCTGGACGAGCTGGTGAGTTAAGACCAGGGAATGCTGATGTCCTCGATGTGGAACCGGATGACCGCGTCCGGTCCGGCCAGGTGGTAGGTCTGGCAGTCGGTGCGGATGTCAAACTGGCTGTTGCTGAAGGAGCCCTTGTCGGTTATCCTCACGATGTCCATGGACGGCAGGCCGTCCGGGTCCAAGGGTTTGGTTTCTGACAGCTTGGTATCCTGGTCAATGACCGTTACCGACAGGCTGTTGTTGTACTCGCCGGGGATGCCCTGGTCGTCGAGGTCCAGGTCAAAGGTCAGGTTGACCGAGCTGTTTTCCCCCACGATTATGGCCATGGGGGTCCCGGGCAGGGTGAGGGACTCCCCGTCGGTGGTCACCGTGAACTGAATCTCCAGGATGTCGTCGGGGTCCAGGTCGGTGGTGGTGACGTGCAGGCTGGCTATCCGGATGCGAATCCGGAGGTCGCTGAGCGGGTCGATGTCCACTCCATCCCTGACGCCGTCGCCGTCCACGTCTTCGTTCTGAAGAAACTGGAGGATGGTTTCATGGGAAATGTTCCGGGACTCGTAGTAACGTATCTCATGGTAGTCGTTGAAGTGGTCCTGGTCGTGATCGTGAACCCAGCTGGACGGGTCGGTGCCCAACCGGACTTCCTCAAAGTCGGTCAGTCCGTCACCATCGGTGTCTGCGGCCCGGGGATTGGTTCCCAGCCTCCATTCCTCAAAGTCGGTCAGTCCGTCACCATCGGTGTCTGTCACATCGGGGTCGGAGTCCACCTTTATCCGGGTGCTGTTGTCCTTCCCCGCATAGGTAACGCTGATGTACCATCCCTCCATTTGGATTTCCCGGGGCAGCCCCTCGTCGCCGTCTCCCTCCAAACAGCCGGCGAGGGCGCTCACCAGCAGCATTCCGGCCAGGAGCACTCCGCCCGCCGCTTTCATGCCCCCTCACCATCCGGGGCGGGTGAACCGGGTGAGGTCGATGATTTCCCAGTCGTTCTGGTCGTAGTCCTCGTCATCCCCGTCGGAGTAATCCACCAGCTTGTACACGTAGCGGTAGTTCATACAGCTCTCATAGGGCCCCCACTG
>DSCA01000101.1 GCA_011049295.1 Thermoplasmatales archaeon | reverse complement strand
GCCCTGGCTGATGGCCGCCTCCACATCCGCCTGTCCGGTTAGGGTGCCGGTGGAGGCCCACAGGCGCTCCAGATTGAAGGCGGGGGTCATGTAGCTGCCGGAGAGGTTGGTATCTATTTCCGCCTCGTAGGCATAGGGGTCGCCGGCGTTGGGGTAGGTGTCGCCGCCGATGAGCAGCATGCGGTTGAACCATTCCTGCTGGGCTGGCTTGCCGTTCTCGTAGGTGATGATTTTGTCCACCATGACCTCCACGTCCTTCAGGTTGCGGCAGGGCAGACGGCCCAGATAGACGTCGGGGTGCAGGTCCAAAATGTCCTTGCGCATGTTGGTGAACTCGGCGAAGATGCCGTTGCCGTTGCTGTCCCAGTCCTCGAAGACCATTTCTCCTTCCTCGTACTTGTACAGGTCGGCGTAGTACAGGTCGCTGATGAAACCCGTCTCGTAGGGAGAGCCGGCGTGGTTGTTGGTGTATCGCACCGGTACGTACCATTCAAACTGCTGGCCCCGCATGCCGCCCACCAGCAGCACGTAGGTGACGCCCCAGTCCTCCACGGCGTGCTTGATGAAGTACTTGATCTGCTCCTGCTGGTCTCTGCCCTGGACCTCGAAGTAGTCTCCGTTGTAGATGTCGTCCAGGGTGACCAGGGTGGTGGCCAGTCCCCTGCTTTCCTTGTGCTCCACCAGGGGCTGCAGGGTCTCCGTGAACCCGCCGGGGGCAACAATCAGCAGGTCGGAGCTGTCGGCGGTGAACAGAGGGGCAGAAGGAAGGCGGTACCGAACGGTTACCTCAACGCGGTCTGTCCATGACAGTTCCTGGGCCACGTGGTGGTAGCGAACCGGATATACCCGGAGGGAGAGATGCAGCACGTGCTGCCCGTTGTGCAGACCCATGCCGGTATGTGTGGAAACCCAGGCATCCGGATAGTAGGCATCGGTTTCATACGCCGGTCCCTGCCGGTACTCAACCTGGGCCGGCTGCATGTTCAGGGGCAGGGGCTGGGGCACGGGAACAACCGGCCGTTCCGGTGCTGCGTGATGCACCGGGCCCGTGGTCACGGTTATCTCGTTCACTACGGTGCCCGCCGGAAACGCCAGGGTGCGGACGGCATAGGGAAGCATGGGGGCGCCAGCCACGCTGGTGTAGTGAAGATTGTCTCCCTTCTCAATAACTGTATAGTCTCCTTCTGCTTCATACTGGGGGGCGTCAAAGACAAAGGACAGGGTCTGGCTGGCGGTAGCAGTCTCCACCTGGCCGCCTCCTCCCCCGGCGTTCAGAGAGGCATTCAGTCCGGCCAGGGCGGATGTCCCCAGCAGTAGACTGAGCGTCAAAATGGCTATGCTGATTTTATGCTTCATGGTACACCTGGTGACTAAACAACCGTTTCTTTATAAAAGTATGGCCATAAATTGTGGCAGTCCCACCGGCTTCTGCGCTCCTCCTGAGGAACAGGGGGGGTGAAGGAGGGAGGAGGAAAAACCGATGCCCTCCTTCTGTGATTGGGGTGAGCGGTAGCACCGAGCCCACGTGTGCCCGTTACAGGGCGCTGTATCGACACGCGGGCGCTCTCATCAACACAGAAACTGCCCCGGCGTATATAAGCGAGGGGAGGGGGTGATGGCGAGGTCTATAAAAATCCTCCTATTTTTGCGGTTATGTGCATGGCGGCATCCTGGCCTGCGGATGCCTGCAGATACATCCCTGTGGATCACACCCGGCGGGCAGTCGCTCTTCAGAACAGAAATCTGGGCAGAGCACCCTATGGGCTCACCACGTCTATGCTGACCACCTGTTTAAGCCAGTACTTGGAGTTGGTGATGATATTCTCCTCACCCACAAATACCACCCTCAGTGGGCCGTCTTCCTCATCGATATAGCCCCCGTTCTGTCGGTAGGCAATGATGAGCACCGGCGTGGCGCTGGCATTGGTGACGTTGCCCGACGGGTCGTACACCTCGAGTTCGCCATTGAGCAACGACTGATTGAAGATCTGGTAATAACCGTCTGCTGCGGTGATGTTGGCCGAGACGCTACCCTCCTCTACACCGACTTCCTGGAACAGTGTGGTGAAACGCACCCCTGTGCAGGTGACGGGGTCCCTGACCCCGCTTTTGGTCTTCATGCTTCCCTGCCCGGTATGGGCATCCATGTCTTCCAGGTCATCCAGGGTGTAGTTCCAGCGCTGTCCGTTGTAGGAAACCGTCAGTATTGCCTCTTCGCCCTCGGAGGCGGGCCATTCGTAGTAGGCGAAGACCCCGACTGCGATGATAATCACCACAGCCAACAGGCCGATCACCAGTTTGTTGTTATTGTCTGCCATGGTACTCGTGCCGGATATGCAAACGGCTCATAAATGGTTTTTGGTCTACCAGGTGAACATATACAGGTCCACCTGGGCGTAGGCCAGGGTGCCGTCAGGCTTCGCGGTCTCCGCCCGCAGATGGTGCTTTCCACACGTCACTCCCTCCACCGTCCATTGGTAGGGGGTGGTGGCATCTGAATAGCGTTTGCAGCCGTCCAGGTAAAAATCAACGGTGGCTCCGTCATCGGTGGACACGGTGAACGCCATGCTGCCGATAACGGTGTTCCCCCAGGGGGCGGGTCCGATGCGTCGACCCTGCAGGTACAGGCCGGGATGCCACACGCTGGGCTCCACCAGGAAAATTTCAGCGTGCCGGATGGCGGGCAAATGCTCGTCGGGTACGCCGGCCGCCCAGGCCACCGCCCGCCGCAGCATCCACCAATTGTAGGACCAGTTGGTCTCGGTGCCCCCTGTCCACCGGTAGAGGTAGGTCTGCTGAAATAAATTGTATTTCGAACGGCCCAGAAATTCCTCCACCTCCCCCCCACCCACCGTGGTCCGCTCCTCGGGATGGGGGCCGAACAGCGCCACCCTCCCCTGGCCGTAGGTGGTGGCAATGGCCGCGTACTGTCCTTTCACGTCAGTGACCACGGGTGCCACCGGCTGCCATATACCGCCCACTTTTTCCCAGTAGTTGATGGGGGCCCGGTCGCTCACTTCTTCTGCATAGATGGCCAGGGGAACCACCTCTCCGTGCAGGGGGTCGGAGCTGTCCCCGGCATAGAGTCCGGGGCCACCCTCGTAGCGGATGACCCGGGGGTTGGTGGGGCTGACGGCCATGATGGGGTGATGGGTGAGCTGGCAGGAAACGGGCACCCCACCGTCCAGTCCTGACGACTTGTACAGGTACTGCCATTCCTCGTCCTGATGGTCGTTGACATACACGTTGGCAATGCCCAGGGCCCCGGCGTCAATCACCCGGTCAATCAGTGAGGAGGGGGAGCGGAAGCCCAGCGATGCCTCGTTGGCTCCGCCGCAGATGCCCACATATCCGCCGCCGCCGGACACGAACTCCCGTACGTTGTTTTTCCAGCGGGCATCGATGCCGTGCACGTACTGCCGGGCGCTGGCCCCGATGACCAGCACGTCGTAGTGCTCCCCGTCCAGGGGACGCAGACCCCGTCCCATGGCCGCCTGCCGGCTGATTTCGGTGACGTTGAAGCGATAGGTTACCCCGTCCACCGTCCACCCGTACTGCAGGGCATACTGTAGCACCTTGATGGCGGGCACGATGGAGGGATAGACGGCGATGTTCTTGTAGACGGTGGTGGCGGCCGGTTGCTCTGCCGGCTGCACCGGGGGCGTGAGCAACAAGCCCATCACTAGGAGGGCGAAAAGGAAAGGGAGACGCGTCATTGGGTGCATCATGGCCTGGAGGTATAAATACATAACGACCTTTCTGCGCCCACCCACCTGCTTTTAAGCCCTGCCGTATTTCTGGGCTATGAAAAAGTGGTGGCTGGCGGCCGTGGTGCTGGCCCTCCTGTCCATCGGCTTCTGGGGTTGGGAGGCGGAACGGTCCCTGCTGTGGTTTCTGCCGGGGTGGGTGTGGTATGTGCTGGCCCTCACCCTGGCGTATGCCGTTTTTTTCGCCCTGGTGGTGGTACGGGTGTGGAGGGACACATGATATGGACGGCGGTGGTAGGCTACTTTGCCGCATTGCTTCTCATTGGACTCTACGCCCGCCGTCGCACCACCCGCAGCCCGGAAGATTACTTTCTGGCCAACCGGGATTTCGGTCCCCTGGTGCTGTTCTTCACCCTGGCCGCCACCAATTTTTCCGCCTTTACCTTCCTGGGCTTCGCCGGCAAGGCCTACACCGACGGGCTGGGACAGTACGGGGTGATGGCCTTGGGCACATCCTTCATGGCCCTCATGTTTTTCATACTGGGAAGCAAAATCTGGCAGCAGGGAAAAAAATACGGCTACCTGACACCCGGCGAGCTGGTGGGCGGGCGGTACCGGAGCCGGGGGCTGCAGGTGCTGACCACCGGAGTGATGTCCCTGTTCACCATTCCCTATCTGGCTGTCCAGGCCATCGGGGCCGGCTACATCATCCATCTGCTCTTCCCCTCGGTGGGGGCGGAGGCGGGGGCGGTGGTCACCATGGCGGTCATCGCCGGCTACGTGCTCACCGGCGGCATGCGGGCCTCGGGGTGGACGGACGTTTTTCAGGGAGTCATCATGGTGGCGGCCATGGTGGCGGCCATCGCCTTCATCGGCCATGCCTTGGGCGGCTGGAGCACTGCCACCCGGGCCGCCTTCGACGTGCAGCCGGCACTGTTCTCCCTTCCCGGTCCCCACGGCTACTTCACGGTCAAAATATGGCTTTCCTTCTTCCTTCTCTGGGTGTTCTGCGACCCCATGTTTCCCCAGATCTTCTCTCGTTTTTATACGGCTAAATCGCCGCGCTCCCTGCAGTGGTCCATGGTTCTCTACCCCCTGCTCATCTCGTTTTTTTTCCTGCTCCCCGTGCTTATCGGGGTGTGGGCCCACGGAACGGGGCTGGAGGTGGCCAACCCGGACCACGTGCTGCTGCTGATGGTGGAATCATTCACCCCGGCCCCGGTTTTCGCCCTGCTCATGGTGGGGGCCCTGGCCGCCCTGATGTCCACCGCCGATTCACAGTTGCTGACCCTGTCCACCATGCTCACCTGCGACCTGGCCGGGAAAAACGTGCGCTACAGCCAGGCGGTCACCGTCCTTCTGGCGCTGTTTGCCGTGGTCTTCGTCCTGGTGGGCTACGACCCCCAGGCGGGGATTATGGGCACCCTGGTGGATATCACCTTTTCCGGGCTGGTGGTGCTGGCTCCGGCGGTGATAGCCACCCTCTATTGGAGGCGGGCCACCAAATGGGGCTGCATAGCCAGCATCCTGGGCGGGGAGGCGGTGGTGTTCCTGCACCATCTGCTCTCATTTCCCACCTACGGGTTTCTGCCGGCCATTATCGCCCTGGGTACGGCCGCCCTGCTGCTGGTGGCCGGGTCCCTGGCCTCCTCGTTTACGGGGGCTTCACCAGCCAGTTGACCCCGGCGGTCACCGCTGTCGTCACTATGACTCCGGCTATGCAGACCCCCAGAAAGATGTACACCAGCGACTTTTTGAAGTCCAGGCCGAACAGGTAGGCGGCAAGGCTGCCCGTCCAGGCCCCGGTCACCGGCAGGGGAACCGCCACGAACAGCACCAGGGCCAGGCTCTCCCAGCGCTCAATCCGCTTCTGTGTCTTGTGCCGGGTGTGCTCGAAAATGCGGCTCATCAGGCGGTCCCAGAATGGCCACTGCCGCAAAAAGTCCTCCACCGGACGCAGAAACAGCAGAATGAAGGGCACGGGGAGAAAATTGGCGGCGATAATCAGGGGCAGGGCCAGCCAGGGGTCCAGATGGTAGGCGCCCAGGGCCAGGGGAATGGCCCCCCGTAGCTCTGAGATGGGCATCATGGCCAGCAGGAGCACCCAGAGCCACTGCATCAGAACGCTCATGCCACCCGCTCCCCCTGGCCGGGGGCCCCCACAAAGCACCCCTCGTCCACGATCTTCTGCCCCCGCATAAACACCTGGCGGGGGTACACCCCGGTCATGCCTTCATAGGGCGTCCACCCGCATTTGGAATGGCTGACCACGGGCTTCTCCTTCATGTCCAGCACCACCAGGTCTGCATCCCTGCCCACCTCAATGTGGCCCTTGTTCAGCCCAAATCGCCGGGCGGGGGCGGCGCACAGCAGGCGGTGCACCAGGGAGAGGGGCATCTCCCCCCGGTTCACGGCGGACAGCGTCAGGGGAAGCAGGGCGTCCACCCCGGGGAGACCGGAGGGTGCACCGGCAAACTCCTGCTTTTCCTCCCGGGTGTGGGGGGCATGGTCCGACTCCAGCAGGGTGGCCCGTCCCGCGGCTACCAGGGCCAGCAGGGCCCGGCGCTCCGGCTCGTCCCTCAGCGGGGGGTTGACCTTGCCCATGGCCGGGAGGTCGAAGGAATGCTGGGCGGAGAGAAAGAGGTGGTGGGGGGTGACGCCGGAGGTGGCCCCTGGCTGGGGCAGGAGGCGGAGGGCGGCGGCGCTGGACACATGGCAGAAATGCACGGGCGATTTCACCGTGGCGTTGGCCTGCAGCACCGTCTTCACCGCCTCCACCTCGCAGCCCCCGGGACGGCGGCTTTGGTACTCGGCCAGAGAGGTGCTGGGGCTGCGGTCGATGCAGTCTCGCAGCTCGGCGTGGAGGGCCAGCACCTTGCCGGTGTGTCTAACCCGGGCCAGCACGCCCGGCAGGCTCTCCGGGGGCACGTACATGTCGTTGTCCCCGGACAGGTAGATTTTGAAGGCAGCGCAGTGGGGGGCCATGGCCTCCACGTCGCTGTCCGGACCGATGCCCCCGTAGAGGCCGAAGTCCACGCAGGCCTTGCTCTGCACCCGGTGCAGCTTTTCCTGCAGTGCCTCCGGGGTCATGGCCGGAGGGCGGGTGTTGGGCATGTCCAGAACGGCGGTGACCCCACCCAGCGCCGCCGCACGGGTGCCGGTGAAAAAATCCTCCTTGTGGGTCATTCCGGGCTCCCGGAAGTGGACGTGGCAGTCGATGGCGGCCGGAAAAATGAGATCGTCACCCACATCCAGCAGGGGGTCACCCGACAGGTTTCCGCCGATGGCGGCGATGCGCCCGTCCCGGATGGCTATGCGCGTGTGGCGGACGGCACCGTCCACGTAGGCCCTGCCCGCAATCACCATGGCCATGCTCTGTGTATCCGGGCATGCCTATAATTTTCTTTGCCTCACCAGAGCAGCTCTTCAAGCAGAGGCTGCAGCCAGGCGGGAACCAGAGACCACAGGAACTCGAAGGGCTGGCCCCGGGCCCAGGGGCGGGGCATGGTCACCCGGAGGGGGTCCGACCACTCGCTGACGCTTCCTGCCTCGTCGCGGGCCCGGACCGTTATGGCGTACACGCCGGTGTCCGTCCAGGTGTGGTTGAGGGTGCAGGGCTCTCCGGAGGAATAGGGTCCCAGCCAGTCGCTCTGGCTGCCGTCCCCCCAGTCCCACTGGTAATAGACGTCGTCGCCCTCCATGTCCGTGGTAACCGCGGTGTAGGCATAGGACTGCCCCTTTCTTCCCCTGCCCTCGCCGGTGGGCGGCTCCGGCGTGTAGGGCCGGTTGTTAATCCTGAAATGGATGCTGGGGTCGCCAAACAGGTTGAGCTGGTAGTAACACCAGCGCATACAGGAGCGGTTGAGCAGGAACAGGTTGTCCTCCTTGGAGTCCTGGTGGGCCGCCCCTATGCTGGTGATGTCCTCCCCGAACACAGCGTCCCAGAACTGGCGGTGGTAGCGCTGCGAATCCCCGTCCGTGCTGTAGGCCCAGAACCAGCCGTAGCGGGCGTTCATGATGGTGGCAAAGGCTCCGTTCCCGGTTTTGGCAGTCAGATGCTCGGCCATGCAGTCGTCCTGGTCAAAGCCGCCGGCCATGCACCCCTGGGAGTAGATGAAGCAGTACTGCTCGTTGTTCAGCTCCATCACGCTCTCCCAGCCCATCTTCAGGGCGTAGTTGTAGGCGGAATGACCCAGGTGGTTGACGATGTGGAATCCGTCGTTGATGGCCGCCGTCATGTCCTCCCCCGACCAGGGCTGATCCCGGTCGTACAGGGTGGCTATGGACAGCACGTCGCCGGGTATCCCCGTGGTGGAGTAGCCATCGTCAGTGCAGTTGCCCATCAACTGGTCCATGTAGTTGCCGCCCCAGGTGGCGATGCCGTAGTCTCCCATGTATTCGCCGGCCAGGAGGACCTGCCGGAGGTAGGAATGGGGCTCCTGGCTCAGGTAGGCAATGCTCTTGTCCACGAAGTGATGGGCCTCCTCCAGGTCGTCCACGCAGGCCCGCCCCACGTACACCTCCGCCATGAGGTCCACGTCACCGCCGTCCTCCCCGTCGGTGGGCTCCCCCCATTTGTCGTCTCCGTCTCCGTTGAAGGTGCCATCCAGGCAGGCATAGTAAAGGTCGGAGGGCATGTAGTCGGAGTAGGGGCGGTCCGGCTGGTCTTCGTCCAGGCCGAACACCCACAGGGTGGCCGCCGGCACCAGGTGCTCGTCGCCTCCCAGCAGGACGTACTGGATGCCCTGCTGCAGGTATTGCTCCCGTATGTAGCTGCGTATGGCCCCCGGGGTGTCGCCGATGCCTTCGATGGTGACCAGGGCGGTGGCCAGCCCGTGCTCCTGGTGATAATCCCTGAGCCGGGCAAAGGCCGGTTCCAGGCCGGAGGTGGTCAGAATCAGCAGGTCGGAGGAGGCCGCGGCAGCCGGCGGTGGATAGCGGGCCAGCAGGGAGGGGTTGTCCACCCGGGAGTTCACCACTTCTGCGTCGGCGGGCAACCCCCGGAAGGTGGCAGGTGGGGAGGCGGGGGCGGTGTCCACCCGCACCGTGAGGCGGGGATAATAGGAGAGGGCCCCGGAGGCGGGAACGTACTGCACGGGATGCAGCTGCAGCACGAGCACCGTGTAGCCCCTCAACTGATAGGTGCCCACCACGGTATGCAGCGAGCCGGGCGTGGCGTCCGACGACTGGTAGACCGGGCCCCTGACCAGTGCAGAGGGTCGGGGTCGGGACAGGGGCTGCACCTGGCCGGCGGGCAACACCTGGTAGCCATCGTCCATCTCCTGCCGCGGGGAGGGAATGACGGTGATGCCCCGCACCCGGCTGCTAGGGGGCAGCAGGATGTAGGCGCCAGTCACCGGCAGGCAGGGCTCTCCGGCGGCCGCCGCATAGCCGGCCCCGGGCAGGGTGACCACGTGGTAGCGGTGGGGACCCACCTGTACGGTGTCCACCTCCGGCGGGGAAAAAGAATAGGTCACGTTCACCGTTTCACCGGTCCGCGGCGGGGAAGAAAAAGAAAATCCGGTGCCCACCAGTGAGGCGGTGACCAGCATCACCGCCACCAGGACGCCCAGGCGAGGAACCCGTACAGCCATGGAATTCATACCATTAAATCCACCGGCTATAAAGAAGTTATGCCCTGGTGGCGACCCGGTGCCAAAAGATTAAGTAGAGCCCGGGCGATATGGGGCGCATTCCGTGATATCCATGATAGACGAGGACCTGGCATCCTTTGCCCTGGAGCGCGCAGCATCGGCCGATTTCTGCGCAGTGCGCATGGAGGAGGGCACCGGCAAGGCGATTACCCTGTCCAACGGGGAGGTGGTGGGGGTGGAGCAGGCGGAGGAGCGGGGGCTGTCGGTGCGGGTGCTGGTGAACGGCGCCCTGGGGTTTGCCGCCACCAACATTCTATCCACAACATCGGTGGAAAAGGCAGTGGACGAGGCTCTGCGCAGCGCCCGGGTGCAGCGACGGCGGGAGCGTATTGTCTTCAGCCAGGAGCGGGCGGCCCGGGCCTCATGGGAGGTGCCCCAGCGCCGGTCGCTGCCCGGGGTGGAGGAGGCCATCGCCTTCCTGCAGGACGTACACCGCCAGGTGGCCCCGGAGGTGGCCTCCAGCATGCTGATGTACGAGGACAGCGTCACCCACTCCTATTTTGTGAGCTCGGAGGGCAGTGGCATCAGCTCCCGGGTTCCCCGTCTGTCTCTCTTCTATCTACTGACCGTGGGCCAGGGCAATGACACCGAGCAGATGCACCGGGATTTCGGGGCCACCGGGGGGTGGGAGCAGGCCAATGAATGGAAGGTGGCGGAGACGGCGGTTCGGGACGTGCAGGTGCTGCACCGACTGCTCAGGGAGGGGGTTACGCCTCCCAGCGGCCGGGTGGACATGGTGCTGGCCCCTTTCGTTACCGGTCTGATTGCCCACGAATCCTGCGGCCATCCCTTTGAGGCCGACCGCATACTGGGGAGGGAGGCGGCCCAGGCGGGCAAGTCCTTCGTCACTCCCCGCATGCAGGGCACCCGCATCGGCAGCTCGGAGGTGTCGGTGGTGGACGACCCCACCATAGAGGGCAGCTACGGGCACTACCTCTACGACGACGAGGGGGTGCAAGCCCGCAAGCGGTATCTTATCAGGGACGGCATCATTTCTTCCTTCCTGCACAATCGGGAGACGGCTGCCTGGTTCGGAGAGCAGAGCAACGCCGCCGCCCGGGCCGCCGCCTACGACCGGGAGCCCATCGTGCGCATGGCCAACACCTACATCCAGCCCGGCGACTATGCGCCGGAGGAGCTGCTGGAAGACGTGCAGCGGGGAATATTTATGGCCACCTTCATGGAATGGAACATCGACGACCGGCGGTACAACCAGAAGTACGTGGGCGAGGAGGCCTACCTCATAGAGGGCGGAGAGCTCTCCACCATGGTCAGGCACCCGGCCCTGGAGATTTCCACCCCTGCCTTTTACCGGGCCGTGGACGCCGTGGCCAGCGATTTCCAGTTGTACCCGGCCACCTGCGGCAAGGGGGACCCCATGCAGGGAATGCCGGTGTGCACGGGCGGAGCCTCCGTCCGCATCCGGGGGGTGCAGGTCAAATGATGGAGGAAGCGGTGCAGCAGGCGCTGAAAGCGGGCATGGACGACGCGGTGGCCCGGCTGGTGACCCGGCGGGAGAGGCAGGTGAAGTTCCACCGCAGCGACATCAGCGTCATCAAAACCTGGGAGGAGCGACGCCTCCACATGTTCATGGCCAAAGACCGGCGGGTGTTTTCGCTGGTTCTGGAAAACCCGGACGAGCAGGACGTGGTCCGGGCCGTTCAGCAGGGAAGATCCCTGGTGCCGGTAATCTCGCCCCGGGAGCACTACCACGGCCTGGGGCAGCCCGCCCGGGGCTACCAGAGCCAGAAAAGGTTTGACCCACGGGTGGATGACGAGCGCCGTCTTCGCTCCCTGGTGAGCCGGGCCATCGACGAGGCCCGGGACTATGTCCCGGAGGTTGCCGGGGTGGCCTATGCCGGTGTCGACGAGGTACAGTTGGCATCCTCCCAGGGGGTCAGGGCGGAAGATGCCAACAGCTGGGTGACGCTGTCCGTGCGGGCCTTCGCCGCCGACAATGCCTCCGGCCACGCCGTGGCCTGCGCCCGGGACACCGCCTCTCTTTCCCCGGGGGTGGGGGAGGAGGCGGGACAGCGGGCGGTGGACGCCCTCCGCCCCCGCCCCGTAGAGCGCGGTACCTACGACGTGGTGTTCACTCCCCTGGCCTTTGCCAACCTGGTGGCCTCCCTGTCCCGGCTGGCCTCCGCCTTTTTCGTGGACAGCGGCATGTCCATGCTGGCCGGGAAGCTCGATCACCGGGTGGGAAGCCAGGCCCTCACCGTAACGGACAGCGGGGTGCACCCGGAAGGCATAGGTTCCCGCACATTTGACGACGAGGGAATGCCCACCCAGGAAACCACGCTGATAGAAAAGGGCGTGCTGGCCTCCTACCTCCACAACACCTCTACCGCCCACCGCCACCACACAACCACCACGGGCAACGCCGGCATCCTGTACCCCACGCCGTGGAACGCGGTGGTGGCCCCGGGCGACCTTCGCCCGGAGGAGCTCATAGGCAGCGTGAAGCGGGGTCTCCTGGTGACCAACATGTGGTACACCCGCTTCCAGAACTATGTGACCGGGGATTTCTCCACCATCGCCAGGGACGGCACTTTTTTCATTGAAAATGGGAGCGTGCAGCACCCGGTGGAGGGAGTGCGCATCTCCGATAATCTGCTGCGCATCATGCAGAACGTGGCATTGCTGTCCGCCGCTGTCACCCAGATTGCCTGGTGGGAGGTGGACATCCCCGTGTTCACTCCGGCAGCCATGGTAAAAAACGTCTCCGTGACCCGCTCATTCCTGTAGAGCCACAATCTCTACCCGGTTTTCTCCGGGCTCCGCCACCCAGGGCATGGATACCTCCACTCGTCCCTCCAGGGGGATGGTCAGCCCCTCTATGCGGTTCCTTTCCTTCCCGTTCACCAGCAGTTTGACGGTGGCATTGTCGGCAGTGGCCTCCCCCACGTTGGCAATGGTGATGCGGGACGTCACCCGGTCTCCCTCTTTGAACCTCTGGGGGGTATGCTCCACCTGGCTCACCTGGAGCCGAATGCGGGGCTCCCGCAGCAGGGTGGTCAGGTTGATCTTCTCCGTTTTACCCCGTATCTTCACCGGCTTGACGATGACGTCCACGGAGGCCCATTCGTCCAGCGAGGCCCGCTCCGGGGCGGCCACGCGGAGGGCCACCGGGGTGCTCTCCCCGCCATCCAGGGTGACTACCTCCTTGTCCAGCTCCACCTTCCAGGTGTCGGGTATCTCCCCGCCGATGGCCAGCTGATAGTTCAGGCGGTTCTTGCCCCCCTCCGTCCGCTCCAGCGGATTGGTCAAAGTGACGGTGTAATGTGCGTGGTAGCCGGGGGCGATTTCCTTCATCCGCTCCTCGCACCGCACCTCCGCGTATTTCTTGGCGTAGTAGGTGAGCAGTACGGCCACGGCCAGCAGCGCCGCCGCTCCCAGAAGGAACAGCGCGAACAGAATGGTGGACCGGGAGCCCTCCCAGAATGATTCCCGGTCGTCGTCTCCGGCCGCCAGCACTGCCGTGGTGGTAACGGAGGCGCTGTCCCTCTCGGCGGAATTCTGGGACTGGACGGTGAGGGTGAGCTGACCGGTGCTGCCGTTGGTGGCATCGGAGGGGATGGTAAGGGTGGCCGTGACGTGCTGACTTTGGCCGGCCTGGAGGGTAATCTTCCCGGTGTCCAGCGTGGCATTCCAGCCGGAGGTGGCAGTTACCGACAGGGTGTAGGTATCTTCAAGGTCCCCGGTGTTGGTCACGGTGAAGTCATACGTCACGGTGTCTCCGGGCTTGCCCTGCTGGTTGCCTCCGCCCCGCACGTCGACACCATAGGTGAGGGCGGCCACCGTGGTGTTGAGCCACAGGGAGGCGGTGCCCGTCTGCGACTGGGCAGTGATGGTGCAGTTCATGAAATCGCCGGGCTGGGCGTCGTCGGGGGGAACCACGGTGACATCCGTATAGTTGAGAAAGAGGGGGGGAACCTGCAGTGTAGCGGGTTCGATGGTCACGTTCCAGTTGGAGGGGGCGTTGTGGGTGAGGGTGACCGTTTCCTTGGCGCTTCCCCGGTTCCAGACGTCTATCTCGTAGACGGCTTCCTGGCCGGGCTTGACCGACCGCTGCTGGGGATAGCATTCCAGCTCTATTCCTCCCTCGGTGACATTGAAGGGGGCCTTGACCAACGACTTGTGCACCGTAGAATCAAAGAGAATGTCCGTGGAGAAAAAGGGAGAGAGGATGCTGAAGGGGAAAAAAGAGAGCGGGTCCACCGTTTTTTCCACCCGGATGCCCAGGGAATGCCCGGCGGAGAGGGTGTGGTCTATGTTCTTGATGTTGAATGTCTTGGATTTGATGGTGTCGTTCATGAGGAACACCATGGGCGTGGCCGGGGTGTCTCCAATTTCGGTTTCCACGCCGGCGGGGGACACATCCAGCAGAAAAACCCGCAGCACCCGGAACTGCAGGGGAAGCAGGTCGGTGCGCAGGAAGTAGGCCTCTATATACAGGGTGATGCTGGCGTCCCCGAACAGCTTTTGCTCCTCCTCGAGCGGGGCCGTGTACCAGCGCGCCGGCCCCTGGTTTAGGTCGTGCCGGGAGTCCGTCAGCTTGCCGGGGTCACTCATATCCATGAGCAGAGCGTTGCTGTGCTGAGGCGCCGGCTGGTCGTGAAGGTAAAAATAGGCTCCGTGCGCCATGCCGGGCAGTACCAGCAGGGTGGCGACAGTGACAATACACAAGAACGCTGGCCGTGGAAATTTCATGCAGGGAAAGTTAATATTTTTTCTTTTATATAGATTTTGTGTTCGTACGCCACAATAAGGATTATGGACTGCTCATGAGGCAAAAAATTTAACAACGGATTGTGGTTTCCTCTCCATCCTAGGGGCGTGTTTCGTACCGGTGAAATGGCCATATCGTGCATCCTGTGCGCCAGTCACTGGTAGGAGATGGTAACTGTGAGCAGACGGGTCTAGGTGCGACCGTGAAACAAAATATAGACTATATCTATGTGTATGAAAAAAATGCTAGCTCGCTCATTCCGTTGCTCCAAAAAACACAGGAAAATTATGGTTATCTGCCCGAAAATGTGATGGAACGTATTGCTGAATATGTGGATGTTCCCCTGAGTCGAGTGTACGGTGTAGCTACCTTTTATTCTCAATTTAGATTTTACCCCTTGGGGACGTACGTTATAAAAATATGCCACGGTACAGCCTGTCACGTCAACGGCGGCGTGAACATTGCCCAAGTCATTAAGGAAGATGTAGGCATAGAGGAGGGAGAAACCACCAGTGACGGCCTCATTTCCCTGGAACGAGTGGCTTGCTTGGGATGTTGCAGTTTAGCCCCGGTCATTATGATTAACGATACAGCCTACGGAAATCTTACTCCTGCCAAGGTGAGACGGCTTATTCACAAGGTCAAGACAGGTGAGCTGCATGACTAAACTCTTGCGAGTAGGCATGAATTCCTGTGGTATAGCGGCAGGCGCGCGCAAAATATTTACTGCAGTGCAGAATGAATTAGATCAACGCAGCCTGGATATTCCTTTAAAGATTACAGGATGCGTAGGCATGTGTTACCGGGAACCCCTGCTGGATGTCGTTGACCAAGACACCGTTACCACTTATGGTGAGGTCACGCCGGACATGGTACCCCGTATCATTGAGCAGCATGTAGTGCAGGGCAAGCCGATAAAGGATTGGATAGTAAAAAAAGATGTGTACAAAAACGGCGTGCGGAGAACGTGGGATGTGGACGGTTATTTTAACCGGCAACAAAAGATTGTATTGGAAAATAGTGGATATATCGACCCTGAGAATATCGACGAGTATATGGCAGCCGGAGGTTATAGAGCCCTGCCCATCGCATTGAAAACCTCTCCTGAACATATCATCGCCACTGTTACCGATGCTGGTCTTCGGGGACGGGGAGGGGCCGGTTTCCCCACCGGCCTAAAATGGAAACTGACCAGACAGGCACGAGATGAGATCAAGTATGTTGTCTGCAATGCTGATGAAGGAGATCCCGGTGCCTTTATGGACCGCAACATACTGGAGGGAGATCCCCATCGGGTGGTGGAGGGCATGATTATCGGCGCCTATGCCATGCAAGTAGCCTACGGATTCATCTATGTACGTGCCGAATACCCGTTAGCCATCAAACGGCTCAAGAAAGCATTGGAACAGGCTCGAGAGAAGGGCTTTTTGGGTACTGACATCTTGGACAGCGGTTTTTCTTTTGATATTAAAATAAAAGAGGGAGCCGGTGCGTTTGTATGCGGTGAGGAAACAGCGCTTATTGGATCCATTGAGGGTAAGAGGGGTATGCCCCGTCCTCGTCCTCCATACCCTACCGATGTAGGATTGGGAGGAAAGCCCACGTGCATCAACAACGTGGAAACCTGGGCCAATATCTCCTGGATTGTCAAACATGGTGGAGCGGCGTACGCCTGCATCGGTACTGAAAAAAGCAAGGGAACCAAGGTATTTGCATTAGCAGGAAAAATCAAGCGAGGAGGCAATGTGGAGGTTCCCATGGGGCTTTCCTTGCGGGACATACTGTACGTTATTGGTGGCGGCACCCGCACTGGAAAACCAATCAAAGCCGTGCAGCTAGGGGGGCCCTCTGGCGGATGCATCTCCGAAGCACTGTTCGATATCCCCGTGGACTACGAGTCCATTAAAGAAACCGGAGCTATCATGGGAAGTGGGGGCATGGTAGTAATGGATGACCAGACCTGCATGGTGGATGTAGCTAAATTTTTTCTGGAGTTTTCTGTTAAAGAATCCTGCGGGAAATGCACGTTTTGCCGCCTCGGAACCAAACGACTGTGGGAGATGCTGCAGGCCATTACCAGCGGCCAGGGAACCGATGAGCTTGTGGTGCAACTGGAACAACTGGCAGTTCAGACCATCGAAGGCTCGCTGTGCGGTCTAGGGCAGACCGCCCCAAAACCAGTACTTACCACACTCAAGTATTTTGGGAGCGAATATCAGGCACATATAGCAGAAAAACGATGCCCGGCTGGCGTATGCAGATCCCTTATTGAGTACTCAATAGATCCAGAGTCATGCGTGGGATGCGGTGCCTGTGCCAAACAGTGCCCGGTGGATGCCATTACAGGTGAGAGGCAACAGGTCCATACCATTGATCCAGACGTTTGTGTAAAGTGCGGCAATTGCCTTGATACCTGCCGGTATGGTGCTGTGAAAGTGCGAAATGCCTTTCGCAGCACGGACAATGGAGGGGGCCATGGTTAAAGTTCGTATTGACGGAAAAGAATTCGATGTTCCCCGTGAAAATCATATGTTTTCTTTTTTTCAAGAAAATGGACTTGCTGTTCCGGGCATGTGCTTTCAGTCGGAGGGCGACCCCTATGGGGCCTGTAGGTTGTGCCTGGTGGAAATTAATGGAAGCATCCGGGCGGCCTGTACCGTACGACCATCGGAAGACATGGAGATCGAAACACTCAGCCCCACTGCAGTGGTCATGCGCCGCACGGCTCTGGAACTTATGTTGTCTGATCATCGGGGGGACTGTATTGCTCCCTGTCGTGAGGGTTGTCCGGCTCATAGTGATGTGCAGGGTTATGTGGCTCTGATTGCTATGGGGAGGTATCATGAGGCGGTGCGTCTTATGAAGGAGAGGTATATTTTGCCGGCGGTATTGGGACGAGTCTGCCCCGCCTTCTGTGAAGACGAGTGCCGCCGGCATCTGGTTGACCAACCAGTAGCTATTCGACAAGCGAAACGATTTGCCGCCGATTATGATCTGGAGCATGGACCATGGATGCCCGACATTCCTTCAGCCACTGGAAAAAAGGTGGCAGTGGTGGGTGGTGGGCCAGCTGGTTTGTCCTGCGCCTATTATCTGCGAGTGAGGGGGCACGCGGTGACCATCTTTGAGGCCATGCAAGAACTGGGAGGAATGATGCGCTACGGCATCCCGGAGTACCGACTCCCCAAAGAAGTCTTGGATAGAGATCTCGCAACCGTAACTGATATCGGCATCGAGGTGAAAACGAACTGCCAGGTGGGGAAAAATGTCAGCTTGGAACAACTGCAGAAAGAATTCGATGCCCTGTTTGTAGCTACTGGGGCGTGGGCCTGCCGAAAAGCAGGAATTAACGGCGAAAACCTTGACGGTGTGATGCAAGGAATAGATTTTTTGCGCCAAGTTAGCATGGGTCAAAAGACAGCCCTTGGCAGGCAGGTGGTGGTAGTTGGTGGAGGGAACACCGCTCTGGACGTAGCCCGCACGGCTCTCCGCCTGGGTGCTGAGGTCACACTCGTATACCGCCGCTCGATGGAGGAGATGCCGGCCAGTAAGCAGGAGGTAAAGGAGGCACGAGAAGAAGGCGTTCAATTCATGTTTTTGACCAATCCGGCGGCCATACACGGATCTTCAAAAGTGGAAAAAGTGGAACTGGTGGAAATGCGCCATGGGGAACCTGATGAAAGCGGGAGGCGTCGGCCCATACCGGTCGAATACTCAAATTTTACTGTGGGGGCGGATACCGTCATCTTGGCTATTGGCCAGTACTGTGATAACACCCTTCTGGAGCGACTTGGTCTGGCGGCATCGCAAGGCAAAATCGATGTTGATGATGTTACCTATACCACCAACCTGGAAGGAGTATTTGCAGGCGGAGACGCAGTACTCGGTCCATCCACCATCATTGAGAGCATTGCCACAGGGCGGGAGGCTGCCATCATGATAGACCTTTATCTTAAAGATAAATTGGAAACAGCGAAGTCGACTCTTTCTGACCCTGTTGCCAATCTGGCCATTACCCTGCACGATGAGGACATCACCAAAGCACTGTTTAGCCTTCGGCCTTACCGGCAATGGAAGACGGTAACAGAGCAAGATTATGCCCAAGTGGAGCATGTACCCCGGGTGGAAGGAGTTTTCCGTAGCCCATCGGAAAGGACTGAGGATTTCCAAGAGGTGGAAAAACCACTGACCGAACTGCAAGTAAAAAAGGAAACGCAGCGCTGCATGTCCTGCGGCTGTTTAGCCGGCTATGACTGCCGGCTGAGAGATTATGCCACTCTGTACGGAGCACAACAGGATACTTATGCCGGCGAGCAAAACACGTTTACCATTGATGACAGCCACCCACATGTGGTTCTTGACAACAATAAATGTGTGCTCTGTGGACAGTGCATTACCACCACTCAACAGGAAACTGGTGAGGGACTACTGGATTTCATGGCCCGGGGTTTTGTCACCTTGGTGGCCCCGCCAGTTCACCAAACTCTGGCCGATGTTCGGGGACAATTTCTGGGCGACCTTATAGACGTGTGTCCCACGGGAGCAATAACGGAGCGTGTAGCTCTGATGAAACCTGGCCCCTGGGAAACCACGCCGGTAGCCACCATATGCAACGGCTGTGGACTGGGCTGTGAGATGAACATCGAAACCTATGGGGATCTCATGGTGAGAGCATCGTCCAAATTTCCTTCTTGGAACAATGGACATGTCTGCGATCGGGGACGATTTGAACGTCCCTGGGCTCGGCGTACAGTGCAACCAGCCGTCAAGACAAAGAGGGGGGTATGGAAGAACATCACCTGGGGGGAAGCAACCCACATCATATGGCAGCATCTAGAAAACATGGCTATCGTTCTTACTCCTGAAGTAACTCAGGAAGAAGCTGAGTTCTTCAAAGAATTGGCACAATTACACCGGTTGCCTCTGGGTGCCTTGGTGGAACAAGGTGTATCCACGGCCAACTACAATGATCTGCTCGCCGCCCAGCGTATCCAGGTGCAGGCAGATGTTGAAAGGTATGGCTATCTAAAACTGTTGCTGCGCCAGGTTACCCGGCAGGGCGCTCGTCTCGTAGATAAAGATCCCGACCTGTTGGTTGTGGAAGCCCCAGATGAACCAGCAGAGGTACCCACCCTGGTACTGCACCGAGGGGTCAATGAAACCGGCCTGCTTACGGCCGGGTTTCAGGGGGTGCCTACCGCATCTCATTACCTGGCAGTGGGTCATCTTGCAGTACCACTGGATGGCTACACCGTGGTTTTAGGTACCGGTGATTACGCCGATGTCAGGATACCCTATCCGGCCTGGGCTGAAAAGGAGGGCACCATTATTAATGACTTGGGCATGAAATTGCACCTTACTCAGGTCCGTAGCAGCCCCGTAACCCGAGACGACATAAGGCGCCTTTTCAATCCCTAGTGCCTGTACCCTGTGGCAAAGAGGACCTGGTATGTGGCTCACCCCACCACCTTCACCGCGTGTGCATTCAGGGGCAACCCCATGTCCTCGGCGATGCTCTTGCATTTCACCTTTAGAAGATAGGCGACGGGCGCATAGTCCGTCTCTGAGAAGGACTCGTAGTTGGCCATGCCCTTGCAGATGACGAGAGAGGCACTGTCCAGTTGTGGCTTGAGGGCAGCGGGTATCTGCTGGAAGTCCACTCCCACCGCAAACCCCCCGGTGGTGGCAATGTCGTCCACCACCTCCTCAAAATGCAGGTCCCGGGCGTCCTCCAGGGTGGCATCGGTGAGAACGGGGGCGCCCTTCACCACCAGGGTGAGAGACACGCCGCATTTTTTCAGCTCCCGGCACACCAGCCTGTCGAACACGATTTCCCCGCAGTTGTCGGTAAAGTATAGCACCTCGCCGTCCAGGTGGCGCCTGAGGATAGCCAGGTCATCATGCTGGAGCCCCTTCTGTATCTCGCCGGTGAAGGAGGCGGCCAGCTCTTCGGGGGAGGAGGCACTGCCGGCGATGCCGAAATCGATGGCGTTGCCCACGATGGAGCACATCACCGCGGCGGCCAGCCTGTCCTCGCTGCTCTCGATGAAGGCCTCTGCCTCCGGGAGGAGGCTCTGCGCCACCTGGGTGCTGCGCCGCTTGAGCTCCCGGTAGGGGTCCTCGCTGCCCAGCTCCCGGTAGGCCCTGCGGTGTACCTCGGTGGCCACGGCGGCGGAGGAGGGGTTCCGGTCATAGGCCTCCAGCATGATTCGGGCCGCTATCTGCACCAGCCGCTTCTTGGTTGCCTCGTTTGCCCCCGTCAGGTCTGCCTCGTAGATGACCCGGTTGAGGAGACAGGGGATGCAGCGGGACTTGAGTTTCATGGGCTGGTATGGGGGCGGGCTTCTAAAGCCTTGCGGGGGTGAAAGATTTATATGTGTCCCGCCGGCTACCGGGGTGGTGAAACAATGCCCGTGGAACTGAGCGATAGCAATTTTGAGGATTTCTTGCGTGAGCACAGCAACGTGGTGGTGGATTTCTGGGCTCCCTGGTGCGGGCCCTGCCGCATAATGTCTCCGGTCATCGAGGCCCTGGAGAAGGACATGGACAATGTGGTCTTCGCCAAGGTCAACGTGGATGAGAGCCAGGAGATTGCCCAGGCCTACAGCATCATGAGCATTCCCACCCTGATGTTTTTCAAGGACGGAGAGATGGAGGACATGGCGGTGGGAGTCATGGACAAGGGGGAGCTGAGGGAAAAAATCAACGAAGTGTTCTAGCCGCCAGGTGCAGGGAGGAGAAGGGGAAGAGGAGCCCCCGTCTCACTGAACCAGGGGTCTGCCCAGGGGCAGGACCACCCGACCGTACATCTCGTTGATGACCTCCGCCATGGCCACGTAGATGGCGCTCAGGCCGCAGATGATGCCCTCGATGCCAATCCATCCGCCGCTGACGTATCCCCAGTCGCGCAGGGCCAGCAGGTAGAACAGCACGAACAGGGTGAAGAACACGAACTGCAGCCCGGTGTTAAGTTTCAGGGTGCCCACGAACATCATCATGGTGAACAGACCCCACATAAAGAAGTACCAGCCCATAAAGGTCTTGTCGGTGGCTCCGGTGTAGGCGCCGCCGCTCAGGATGTCGGGCAGAATCAGCAGGGCCACCAGTGAAATCCAGAACAGCCCGTAGGAGCAGAAGGCGGTGAGGCCGAAGGTGTTGCCCTTTTTGTATTCCAGCAGCCCGGCGAAAATCTGGGCCATGCCGCCATAGAAGATGCCCATGGCCAGTATCATGGAGCCCAGGGCGTAGCCGCCGGGGTCCGCGTTGTGGATGTTCAGCAGCACTGTGGTCATGCCGAAACCCATGAG
>DSCA01000038.1 GCA_011049295.1 Thermoplasmatales archaeon | reverse complement strand
TTACTGCAGCATCGCCCACAATGATAGACTTCTTTCAGCGGTTAGCATGTATCCAGCAGGTGCTGATGCTGGCCCCATCACCACCTGCTGCGTGCTGCCTTCTCATTTACCGGACAACGCTCCTTTCCTTTCTCCCTGCGTCGGGAGCGGCCACAACGGTTAAATGTCCCTCCACGTTACCCTTCCGTGGGGGAAACAGGTATGCACACCGGAGGCGTTACATGAAGCGCTGCCCGGTCACCGGAGAATACGCTGAATGTGCCCTGGACTGCGACCAGCAGTGCCTGGCCGCCCTGACCGACCTGGTTACCTACAAGGGACGGCCGCCCGAGCTGTACAGAAAGGAGCACGTGGCCGCCATGCTGCCGCCGTCACCCGAGATAGACGGCCTCCAGATGTAAAATGCTGGCTCCGGGCGGAGAATATGCAGTCACGCAGGGGCACCACCCCGTAGGGGAAACCCTCGCCCTTTTGCCGCACGGAAACATCAAAAAGCATATAGCAGATTCTTTTCCCACCAGGATATAGACTTGGACCGCCGGGGAATCCTGCGGGGTCCGGTCATGCCATCTGAAATATGCTGGGATGACGACGTTGAGATGCACACCCCGCACCCCCTCAACCGCTGGCAGCCTGGCTGTCTCTTCCCGTCGGCGTAAACTCCAAATAGTTCCCTCTCCTTATACCATCCAACCGCCATCTATGCGCGGCCGCCGGCGAGGTAAAATGGCCCGAAAAAACCTGTTTCCCTCCAGCATCAACAGAATCATGTTCGTTGATGACGACCCCTCCATCCTGGATGCCGCCAAAACGGCCATCGAATCCTATGGCTATGAGGTAACCACCGCCCGCTCCGGAGAGGAATGCCTGAAAAAGCTGGAAGACGCCGACCTGGTGTTTCTGGACATCAAGATGCCGGGGATGGACGGCATAGAAACCCTGAAGCGCATCAAGAAGCTGCGCCCGGCTCTGCCGGTGATTATGATTACCGCCTATGCCACCGTAGACACCGCCATCGAGGCCATGAAGGAAGGGGCCTTTGACTACGTTCGAAAGCCCTTTGACGTAGACGACCTGGAGGGCAGCATCCTGGCCGCCCTTGAAGAAATCAAGTTTGAAAAGCTGAAACAGGTGGACTACGGGGGGGACAACTTCTTCACCAAGTTCAAGGAGATGACTGCTCAACAGCCGGGAATCTGCATCGTCAAGGACGTGGCCTGCGCCGACGGGCTGGAGAACGTGCGGGCCATCTCTCTGCAGGAGGGCTGGCGCCCTCGCAGCGTGGACGACATCCGGGAGGAGGTGGAGAGGTCGCTGACCCCGGGCACGGTGGTGCTCCTCGCCAATCTGGAGTACCTCCTGGAGGGCAACTCTCTGGACGGCCTCCGTTCTTTTTCGAAGTGGCTCTACCGGACGGTGTCCGCTCACAAGGGAACCCTGATTCTGTCCACGGATTTCGACAAGGTGGACCGGGTCACGGCCGACGACATCCGGGACCTCATCGACGACATCCGCCTAGGGTTGTTTTCCGAATCCATCTCCAATTACCTGCGCCGCCAGGTCATCCAACTGCTGGCCGACGACGGCAAGTACAGCTTCACCAAAATAGCCCAGCATCTGGGCATCAAGGACAACCCCAAGCTCAGCTTCCACCTGAAAAAACTGAAAGACGACGGGGTCATCGAGCAAGACGAGGACAAGCAGTATTTCCTGTCCCGGGTGGGCGCGGAGATAGCCGACATTCTGGCCCGCATAAGGGACCGGAGCGACCACACCGCCGACCTGCTGTGGATGCCCACGCGTAAGTGAATGGGCTCAAACTGGTTTTAATTTAATTAAACTACCATTTAACGAAGCATTATATGTTCTCCTATGTTTGAACCGATATGGAATCTGTTGCTCGCCTGGAGGGCGCCCTCTGGAAGCGTACCATGGACCTCTTCCACCAGCCGCAAGAAAAGTGGAAATCGGTAGACCATCTGATTTACGGACTGCCGGACTACTACACCTATGACCAGCAGGAAGTCCAGAAGCTGCGCACCGACGCTATCCGCGAATCATTCCAGCACCACTACCGCAACAACCTGTTTTACAAGCACTACTGCAAGGACCAGGGAATATCCCCTGAAGACATCGCCGACGAGGAGGACTTTGCCCGCATACCCATGGTTCCGGACCGCTTTTTCAAGGACTACCCCACGGACAATCCCCGGGACGTCTATGAGTGGCTGTACCGGGTGTGCTCGGTGGACATCGGCGACTACACGTTCGAGGGCGACCATCTGCAGGACTTTTTACGCTGGGCCGAGGAGCGGCTGCACGGCATCGTCACCCATTCCTCGGGAACCACCGGCCATTTCAGCATCATGTTCCGGGACCGCCTGACCTATCAGCGCATGTTCTTTGCCGCCGTCAAGACCCTCCTGTTTTCCATCGTTCACCCCGACGACGATTCACACTTCGTGTACCCGGGACCGGTGCGAACCTATCTGACCATGGGCCACTGGATATCCGAGGGCACGCAGGTGTTCGACGACAGCCACCGTCACTTCCTCACCGACCGGGAGTTGACCATGGACATCGTGAAACTGATGGCCGGCCAGGTAAGCGGAATCAAGGACAAGTTCAAGCTGGCCCTGCTCAGAAAGGTCATGCAGAAGGGCCAGCACAACCTGATAAAGCTCCTGCAGCAGTTGGACGAAAAAGGCAAGCAGGTCATCATCATTACCTTTCCCTTTCAGCTCTACGACCTCATGCAACTGATGCAGGAAAAGGGCATTACCCTGTCCATGGGCGACCACAACGGCGTAATAATTACCGGCGGCGGATGGAAAATCTATGAGGACAAAAAGGTGTCACCCCAGACCTTCTCCGGGATGGTGGAGGAAATGCTGGGGGTTCCGCCCGAGCACTACAAGGACATCTACGGCATGTCGGAGATGAACGGCCTGGGCATGGACTGCGAGAAACGCTACAAGCACCTGCATCCCTGGCTGTACCCCATGGTGCTGGACGAGAGCAACCAGCCGCTGCCCTACGGCAGTGAGGGGCGCCTGGCCTTCCTGGACCCGGCCTCCAACAGCTATCCCGGTTTTATCATCACCGGGGACAAGGTGAAACTGTATGAGCGGTGCCCCGGCTGTGACGCCCCGGGCCTGGTCCTGGATTCGGACATCAGCCGCATGGCGGGGGCGGAGGCCAAGGGGTGCGGCAACCTCATGCGCGGGCTCATAGCCCAGGAGTTGAAGGGATAGCATGCTGCAAAAAATTCGCGACGAGCTGGACAAGGGCTTCTTCATGCCCCTGCCCCTGATAAAAAATTTTATGGGCACCGTGGGTCCCCTGCTCTACGTTATGGGTAAAAATCCGGGGGCGGTGATGGGCAACGTTCCGGTGTGGATGCACCGGCTGAAGCAGGTCAAGCCCCCCTGGGCCCACCTGGACGACGAATCGGCCTATGACTCCCGTCAGCTGCTCACCCCCGAGGACTACCAGGACCTGCCTCCGGTCAGCCACAAGAAATACCTGCGACCCACCCGGCTGTGCGAGTGTGATGCCCCCGAAATAAGGGCCATGGCCAAAAAACTGGGCGCCGGTACCAAGAGCGACGAGGAATTCATTAGATCCGTGTTCTACTTTGTCAAGAACGAGAAGAAACTGGTGTTTAAGCCCATGCGGGGTGCCCTGGGCACCTTCCGGAGCAAGGGCGGGGTATGCCTGGACCAGCTGTCCCTGATGGCGGCCCTGCTGCGGGCAGGGGGCATCTCGGCCCGCTACCGGCTGTATGCGCTGGCTCCCTCCGAGCAGATGTACGACATTATGATTCGGGACGACCCCCTGCTGCGGGAAACCCTTGAGATGCTGGGTTTCCTGGATTCGCTGCACGGCGAGGTGGAGGCCCTGCTGGACGGACGGTGGATTGCCCTGGATGCCACCTTTTCCGACGACCTGGAGGCGGGCATGGGTCTGCCCGTTACCCGGTTTGGCGAGGAGCCCACCTGGCGGGTGCGGGTGGCAACCGGAGACATCCGGTTCGAGGGTTTCCCCTTTCTGTTCAAAAACGCTCTCATCCCGGTGGCCCTCGTGCTGCGCAACACCATCGACGTGGTGAACCAAAAACTGGACGAAACCCGGGCCCACGGCTGGGAGATTCTGGACCACATGGGCGTGGAGGCCTACAACCAGCAGAAGGCCGAAATGAAGATAGATGTTCCCTCGCTCAGCGAGGTTCAGGCCTTCAGAAAGAAAAAGGAGCAGCACGTGTCGGTGGATGCCGACACTGCCTGATTACAGAAAGCCGCGCTTGCCCAACTCCTCGGTGATCACGTCCACGGCCCGCTCCACGTCCCGCTCCCGCTTGGCTCCCGTACATACGATTTTGCCGGAGCCAAAAAACAGGAACACCACGTTGGGGTCCTCCAAGCGGTACACCATGCCGGGAAATATCTCCGGCTCGTATTCGATGTTTTCCAGGCCCAGGGCCAGGGACAACTCCAGGAGGTTGAGTTTGACGTGCAGGTCCACGGAGGCCACGATGTTCTGCACCTGAATCTCGGGTTTAATGACCTCGAATCCCAGCTTCTTCAGCCGGGGATAGAGCTGGTCCACGGCGCTCTGGATGTCCTCGATGTTTTTGGCGCCGGTACAGATGACCCTGCCGCTCTTGAAAAGAAGAAAGGCAATCTTGGGCACGGCGATGTGGTAGACAAGGCCGGGAAACTGATCGGGGTTATACTTGGTGTCGTCCAGGTGCTCGTGTATCTTGTCCAGGTCCAGGTGCTTGGCAATCACCGTAGATGCCACCATGTTCTGTATTTTGATGTCGGCCATGCTTTCACGCTGTAGGGTATAAGGGGAGGACACAATAAACTTTTTGCCTGTCTATGGGGTCTCCGCCTCTTCCATTTTTTTGAACTTGTAGCCGTACTGGATGGCTCCCCGGGTTCCGTCCTCGTAGATGCGCCGGAAGCAGGCCTCCACCCGCAGACCGATGTGTATCTCTTGGGGCTCCAGGTCCACCACCTGCCCCATGAGGTAGCATCCCTCGTCCATCTTGATCAGGGCCATGGTGTAGGGCTCCTCGCCCTCAAAGTGCGGGGGCGGGGCATAGATGATTGTGTAGGACTCCACGGTTCCCCTGCCGGCCAGGGCGCAGTCCTCCATGTGACCAAGGGACTTTCGCCGGCAGGTGGGACATACCACCTTGGGAGGAAAGTATATTTTACCGCAGGAGCCGCACTTGGTGCCCACCAGGTTGTATCTCTGGGGTATCTCTCTCCAGTAGCGGGGTACGGCCATTATATCGCCTCCAGAATGTGAATGACGGCCGTTCCTCCGGAGCCACCCACGTTGTGACTGAGGCCGATGTCCGCCTTCTCAACCTGTCGCTGTCCGGCCTGGCCTCGCAACTGCAGCATCAGCTCGTGAATCTGGGCGATACCCGTGGCCCCCACCGGATGGCCCTTGGATTTCAGGCCGCCGGAGGTATTGACGGGGATGTCGCCGTCCCGGGCGGTGAGACCGTCCTCGGTGGCCGGGCCGCCCTGTCCCCTGTCCACGAAACCCAGATCCTCGATGGCCATAATCTCGGCGATGGTGAAGCAGTCGTGCACCTCGGCGAAGTCTATGTCGGTGGGCTCCACTCCCGCCTGCCGATAGGCGCACCGGGCGGCGGACACGGCGGCGGGCAGAGCATCAAACCGACTCCGCTCGCTCAGGGAGATACTGTCCGAGGCATGGCAGGAGGCCATGATGCGCACCGGCTGGTCGGTGAACTGCCGGGCGGTTTCCACGGAGGCCACGACCACCGCCGCCGCCCCGTCGGTGATGGGGCTGCAGTCCAGGAGGTGCAGGGGGTCGGCCACCATGGTGGAGTTCAGCACGTCCTCCACGCTGATTTTTCGCTGGTACTGCGCCTTGGGGTTCAGGGTTCCGTTGTGGTGGTTTTTCACCGCCACCTGGGCCAGCTGCTTGGAGGTGGTGCCGTGTTTGTGCATGTGATAGCGGGCCATCAGAGCATACAGCCCGGGGAAGGTAGCCCCAAAGAAGGCCTCCCATTCCCGGTTGGCCGCCGAGGCCAGAATGTTGGTGGCTTCGGTTCCCGGCACGTCGGTCATCTTTTCCGCCCCGCCCACCACCACCACGTCGTAGGCGCCGGAGGCCACCGCCAGATATCCGGAATGCAGGGCCAGTCCTCCCGAGGCGCAGGCCGCCTCCACCCGGGTGGCGGGAATGTGCAGGTCGCTGAGTCCGGCCACCTCCGCCGCCAGCGAGCCCAGGTGTTCCTGTCCCACAAAACGTCCGGCGGACATGCCCCCGATGTACAGGGCGTCGATGTCCGTGCCGTCGATGCCCGCATCCATGATGGCGGTAATGCCGGCTTCGGCCACCAGGTCGGCCAGGGATTTTTCCCACAGCTCGCCGAATTCGGTTACTCCGCTGCCGATGAGCGCTACCTCTCTCATTTTAATGCACCCCTGTGTTTCATATATAACGCATAATCCAGGTACACCTTGTTCTCCAGCATCCGGCGAAGGTGGTTGCGCGGGTAGTCCGCGATGCCCTCGGTCACCGTGAGGTCGAAGGAATCAGAGCCTGCACCGGAGCCATAGGAGGTGGCCAGAATGCGGTCGCCGGGCTGGGCCACGTCCAGCACCGCAGACAGCCCCAGGGGGGTGGAGCCGGAGTAGGTGTTGCCGATGACGGGACACAGCAACCCCTCCTGCACCTGCTCTTTGGTGAAGCCCAGTTTTTTGGCCGCCCGCAGGGGGAACTTGCCGTTGGGCTGATGGAAGACCACATAGTCGTAGTCTCCGGGCCGGGTGTCCATGGCCTCCAGCATTTTTTTGGTGGCGCTGACCACGTGGCGGAAGTAGGCCGGCTCGCCGGTAAACCGCTCCCCGTGACCGGGGTAGGGCTCGCCCTCCCGGCGCCAGAAGTCGGGGGTGTCCGTGGTAAAGGACACGGTGTGGTTGATTTCGGCAATCAGGTGGTCGCCGCCCAATATGAAGGCCGCCCCGCCGGCAGAGGCCGCATATTCCAGAGCGTCGCCGGGCGCCGCCTGGGAGACGTCGGCCCCGACGGCCAGGCCGTAGGTAATCATGCCCGACTTGACCAGGGCCATGCAGGTCTGGATGGCGGCGGTGCCCGCCTTGCAGGCAAATTCGTAATCGGCGGCGGTCATGTCCGGAGTGGCCCTGATGGCCTCGGCCACAATGGTGGCAGTGGGCTTCACCGCGTAGGGGTGAGACTCGGAGCCCACGTACACCGCCCCGATGTCCACCGGATTGATTCCGGAGGAGCGGACGGCACGGCGCGCCGCCTCCACAGAAATGGTGGCCGTATCCTCATCGATGGCCGGAACAGATTTTTCATACACCATGAGGCCGGCAGAGACGGCCTCGCCCTTCTTGCCCCATACACGGGCAACCTCGTCAGCTTTTATGCGGTACTTGGGGACATAGGCCCCGTAACCCGCTATTCCTACCGTGGCCATAGGCATCCTCGCCACCACATTGTAACTCCGTATATAAACGTGACGGGAGCGCCGCTCCGGTTCCTAAATATTTTAATAGGGGCCGCCCATGAGGGGACAATGTGTATGGAGGAGCTGAAGCGCAGGTATCCCAAAAAATTTGCCACCAACCTGCAGCGGGTGTTTGAGCAAATCCACGGTGGCGACCGCATATTTATCGGCACCGGCTGCGGCAAGCCCTCTTTTCTGGTGCACGAACTGGTGGCCTATGCAGAGAGAAATCCCAAGGCCTTTGCCGACGCACAGGTTCTGCACATCTGGACCATGGGAGTAGCTCCCTACGTCAAACCCAAGTTTGAAATGAATTTTCGCCACAATGCCTTTTTCATCGGCAACAACACCCGAGAGGCGGTCAACGAGGGCCTGGCCGACTACACCCCCATTTTCCTGTCCCAGGTGCCCCACCTCTTCAACCGCAAAATAGTGCCCGTGGACGTGGCCCTGGTGCAACTTTCTTCACCCGACGACCACGGATACATGAGCCTGGGCATCAGCGTGGACATCGTCAAGTCCGCCGTGGAGAATGCCGATGTGGTCATTGCCCAGATAAACCGGCACATGCCCCGGGTTCTGGGAGACAGCTTCATTCACATCCGGGACGTGGATTACGTCATCCCGCACGACGAAGAGCTGCTGGAGTGGACACCCACCCTGGGGGACGAGACCACCGAGGCTATCGGAAAAAACATCGCCCGTCTCATCGAGGACGGTGCCACCATCCAGGTGGGATACGGCCGGATTCCGGATGCCGTGGTCGGTCATCTGGAGAACAAAAGAAATCTGGGGGTGCACACCGAGCTGCTCACCGACGGGGTGGTCAAGCTCATCCGGGACGGCGTGGTCACCAATACCGAGAAGAGCATCCACCGGGGCAAATCCGTGGCCTCCTTCTGCATGGGGTCCGGCCAGACCTACCGCTACCTCCACAACAATCCGGAATTCGAGTTCCGGCCCATCGAATACACCAACAGCCCCATGGTTATTGCCCAGAACAACAAAATGACGGCCATCAACACCGCCCTGGAGATCGACCTCACCGGCCAGGCCACCGCCGAATCCTTGGGCCATCAGTTCTACAGCGGCATCGGCGGCCAGGCGGACTTTATGCGCGGAGCCGCCCTGTCCAAAGGAGGCAAGAGCATCATCGCCCTCCCCTCCACCGCCAAGGACAGCGGGGTGTCCCGCATCGTCCCCTACCTCACAGAGGGAGCCGGAGTCACCCTCACCCGGGGAGACGTGCACTACGTGGTCACCGAGTACGGCACCGCCTATCTCCACGGCAAAAACATCCGGGAACGGGCAGTGGCTCTGATCAGCATCGCCCACCCCAAGTTCCGCGAGCAGCTTCTGGAGGAGGCCAAAAAGTACAACCTGGTGTACAAGGACCAGATTCTGGTGGAGGGAAAGGGCGGCATCTACCCGGCGGAGCTGGAGAAATACGTGCGCATCAAAGACGGGACCCAGATACTGATGCGGCCCATCAAGCCCGCCGACGAGGACCTGCTGAAGGAATTGTTCTACAACCTCTCCAATGAAACCATATACAAGCGGTTTATGGGCGTCAAGCGCTATCTGCCCCGCCAGCAGCTGCACGAGCTGGCCAATGTGGACTACAGCAAAAACATGGCCATCGTAGCAGTGCTGGAGCGGGAGGGACGGGAGGAGCTGGTGGGCGTGGGACGGTACGGCCTGGACGAAAACACCAACAGCGCCGAGGTGGCCTTCGTGGTTCAGGACGACTGGCAGCGGCGGGGTGTTGGCTCCAGGCTCATGGAGTATCTGACCCTGATTGCCAAGCGCCGCGGCCTGTACGGCTTCACCGCCGACGTGCTGCCCGAAAACCGGGCCATGCTCAACCTGTTTGAAAAAATGAGCGACGAACTGGAGTACAACCTGGAAAAAGAGCTGACGGACGGGGTCTACCACCTGCGCATGCACTTCAAGTGAGGGCGTGGACCTCTTCTTCCAGCTCCCTTATCTTCTGCCGTATTTTGTCCTCCTTCTTTTTGTATTTTGCCTTGAGGCGCTGGTATTTTTTTTCAGGGAGCTCCTGTTTGCGGGCTTCCAGGTTTTTGAGGTCGTGGTGGGCCAGGGAGCGCTGCTGGTTCAGGTCCTCGATTTTTTCCATGAGCTTGCGTTTTTTGTCGTCCATGCGGGTCAGAAAGCATGTGGAGCGTTAAATATTTTTCCGGCACCGGATATTTATATGGACGAGCGATACCCCTTCATGCAGGTTACCGTCATTCCCGGCCAGGGATTTGATTCCAACGTGTACGTCCTCGCGGCGGAGCAGCCGGCCATCATCGATACCGGAACCGGCTTCAACCTCCACCATCTGAGGGGGCGCATCCAGCGGGTGGCAGCGCTGTCCAGCATGGCCCGCATCATCCTCACCCACGAGCACCTCGACCACACCGGCGGAGTGGCGGAGCTGCTGGAGTATACGGAGGCCGAGGTCATCATGCACCGGGAGGGAGCGGACACCCTGGAGCAGGGGCTGGACTGGTCGGCTACCCTGTTCGGCGTCTCCCAGCCCGCGGTGACCGTAAACCGGCGAGTCGGCGACCGGGAGGTCATCGACCTGGGCTCCGACGCCCTGGAGGTGCTGCACACCCCCGGCCATTCCCCGGGAAGCATGTGCCTATATCACGCGGAGAGCCGGTCGCTCTTCTCCGGAGACACGGTGTTTGCCGACGGCGGAGTGGGGCGCACCGACTTTCGGGGCGGGAACACCTCCCAGTTGCACCAGTCCATCCAGCGCCTGGCCCAGATGGAGGTGCGCAACCTGTATCCCGGCCACGGACCCCACGTCACGGGCAGCGGCGGTGAGCACGTCCGGCGGGCCCTGCGCACGGCGGAATTCATGCTGCGGTAGCCAGGTCAAAAAATTTATATCAAGGTCGGGCATTCGCTCTCGGTGACCCAGACCGACCTGCAGTACCTGTTTGACCCCCGGCACGTGGCCATTGTGGGTGCTTCCCACACGGAGGGAAAAATCGGGTACATTATTCTCAACAACATTATCGAATCCGGCTACCGGGGCCGGATTTATCCCGTCAACCCCAAGGGTGGAGAGATTCTGGGTCACCGGGTGTACGCAGACATAGGGGACGTCGAGGGAGAGGTGGACCTGGCCCTGGTTGTGGTTCCGGCCAGCATAGCCGTGCAGGCGGTGGAGGCCTGCGCCCGGAAGGGAGTCAAGTTCGCGGTGGTTATCACCTCCGGTTTCTCCGAAATCGGCAACATAGACGCCGAGCGGGAGATGGTGGAGACGGCCCGGAAACACGGCATGCGCATCCTGGGGCCCAACGTGTTCGGCCTGTATTCGGCGGCGGCCTCCATCAATGCCACCTTCGGCCCCGGCAACATCCGGCCCGGCAACATCGCCGTCATCTCCCAATCGGGAGCACTGGGCATCGCCATGATTGGCAAGACGGCCGAGGAGAACATGGGACTGTCCACCATCGTTTCCATCGGCAACAAGGCAGATATCACCGAGGCCGAGCTGCTGCAGCACCTCTTCACCGACGACATCACCGACGTCATTTTTCTGTACATCGAGGGCCTGGAAAACGGCCGGGAGTTCATGGACCTGGTGAAGCAGAAGCCCCGGGACATGCAGGTGGTGGCCATCAAGGCGGGCAAGTCCGAGGTGGGCGCCCGGGCGGTGGCCTCCCATACCGGCTCCCTGGCCGGCTCCGACAAAATCTTCGATGCGGCCTTCAAGCAGGCGGGGGTCCTGCGGGCGGAGACCATCCAGGAGGGCTTCAACTGGGTCACCACCCTGGCCGCCTGCCCTGAGCCCCAGGGAAAAAACGTGGTCATCATCACCAACGGCGGCGGCATCGGGGTGCTGGCGGCCGACGCCTGCGAAAAATACGGCATCGACCTCACCAGCGACATGGAGATGCTCAAAAAGACCTTCCAGCCCGTGGTCTCCCGGTTTGGCTCCTACCGGAATCCGGTGGACCTCACTGGGCAGGCCGGCGGGGACGACTACCGGGAGGCGCTGGAGCGGGCCCTCAACGAGGACAGCATCCACGCCGTCATTGCCCTGTACTGCCAGGCGGGGATGACCTCCCTGCAGCCTCTCAAGCAGACTATCATGGAAATCCAGGAGCAGTACGGAGACAAAAAGCCCATCATCTATTCTCTGTTCGGCGGCGAGGAAACCGAGGCCGTGCTGGACGACCTCACCCGCAGCGGCATACCCGCCTTTGCCGATGTGCAGGATGCCGTGTCCGCTCTCAACGCCCTGTACAGGGCCTACGAGCAGCGTCAGCTGCAGGAGCAGGAGGAGGTAGACATTGACGAGGAAGCCATCCGGGCCCTTCTCAGGCAGGTGGCCGACGAGGGCCGCACTCAGCTCCTGGGAACGGAAGCCAAGGCGGTGATGCAGGCGGCCGGCCTGGATGTGCCCCCCTTCCGGGTGGTCAGGGACATTGAGGGAGCCATTGCCGCTGCCGAGGAAATCGGCTATCCGGTGGTCATGAAGGTGGTATCAGAGGACATCGTGCACAAGACGGACATGGGTGGCGTTCTCCTGGACCTGGACGACAAAAATGAGGTCATGGAGGGATACGAGGCAATCATCAGAAACTGCCGGAAGCAGGCCCCCCATGCCAACATTCGCGGCGTGGAAATCACCAAGATGGTGGACCGGGGCGTGGAGACAATCATCGGAGCCACCACCGACCCCTCGTTTGACAAGGTGCTGATGTTCGGCCTGGGCGGCATATACGTGGAGGTGTTGAAAGACGTGGCCTTCCGTGTGGCCCCCGTCTCCCGAAGGGAAATCGGCAAGATGATGAGGGAAATCAGCTCCTTTCCCCTGCTGCTGGGGGTGAGAGGGGAGAGCCGGAAGGACGTCAACGCGGTCATCGACGCCATCTACCGTGTGGGCATCCTGGTGGACCGCTTTCCCCAAATATCCGAGTTGGACGTCAATCCCCTGGTGGTGTACGAAAAGGGGACAAAAGTTTTAGATGCTCGCATAAATATAGAGGTAGAAAAATGAATAAAATCGTTATCGCATCGGTGATGCCCAAGGCAGGCAAAACGACGGTGGCCCTGGGAATAGCCACCCAGCTGAGCGGCAGCATCGGCTACATGAAACCCCTGGGTGACAACCAGATTTACAAAAAGAAACGGCTGGTGGACTACGACGCGGCCCTTTTCCGGCAGACCTTCTCCATTGAGGAGCCCATAGAGGATTTCACCCTGGGCTTCCACCACTCCAAGATTATGCATGCGTTTCCGGACGTCAAACAGGAGCTGGAAGCGCGGTTTAACACCCTTTCCGGGGATAAGGACTTTTTTATCGTGGAGGGCAGCGAAGACCTGCTGCACGGCCGCTCCCTGGGCCTGGATTCTTTTTCTGTTGCCTCCCATCTGCACGCCGGGGTGGTGCTGGTGCTGTCCGGGGACCCGTACGACATGATGGATTCACTGGACATGGCCCAGACCGTGGCCGCTCACCACGACGTGAGCATCAGGGGAGCCGTCATCGACAAGGCCAGGGATGACGATCTGGATAAAATTGAAAAGACACTCCAGGCACACCGCATTCCCCTCCTGGGAACCCTGCCCTACCTCCCCGCTCTGGATGTCATGAGGGTACGCTACGTGGCGGACAAGCTTTTCGCCCGGGTGGTGGCCGGCAAGGACGGACTGGACAAGCCCATCAAAAACATTCTCATTGCCGCTCTTTCCGCCAACCAGATAATTCGCCATCCCGACTTCAAAAAAGAGGACAAGCTCATCATCACCGGCGGCGACCGCACCGATGTTATCACCGCCTCGCTGAGCGACGCCAACACCTCCTGCATCATCCTCACCAACAACATTGTGCCCCCCTCCAACATCCTGGCCAAGGCCGACAAGGGCAACATACCCCTCCTGTCCATTCGCCCGGACACCTTCACCGCCGCCAAAAAAGTAGAGGACATCGAATCCATCATCCTGCCCGACGAAACGGACAAAATCGAGGCCATCAAGAAGGCGGCCGTGGGTCTGGATCTCCAGGCCCTGCATCAGGCCTAATCTTACTTTTCGGAATGGACGCTGGCCGGGAGAACCAGCACAAATGCTGCGCCCCGGGGACGGTTGTCCCGCACCTCGACGGTGCCCCCGTAGCGCTCCACCGTCTTTTTGACTATGTACAGCCCCAGGCCGGTGCCCCCGGATTCACCGTAGCTGAACCGCTCCTCGAAGACCCGGTCCCTGACGTGCCCGGGCACCCCTTTCCCGTTGTCGGCAAAGCAGACCCTGCAGTTTCCGCCGTCGCGGGTTATGCTGACGCTCATGGCGGTGGCCTTTCCGTGTTCCACGGCGTTGACCAACAGGTTGTCCACGACCGAATACAGGGCGTCATCGGCCAGGACGATGCAGTCCCCCTCCACGGTGCAGTCGATGGCGTGCCGCCCGGCCACTTCGAGGATGGCCTCACGCAGAGAGTGCTCCTGCAGTGTGCCCCCGGCCACCAGCAGCGATTCCAGCTCGCGCATGCGCTTGATGAGGGCGATGCCCTGCTCCATCCGTCCCATGGCCTTGCGGTACAGTGCATCGTCCGCCAGCTCCTCGTACAGGTCCATGGCGCTCCGCGCTATCTGAAGGTCGTTGAGGATGTCGTGGCGCATTATTTTGTTGATGAGGCGTAACAACTCGTTGAGCTGGGCCAGGCTGCTCTCCGCCCGCTTGCGCTCGGTAACGTCGATGAGGAACCCCTCCAGGTAGAGCAGCTCGCCGTCCCGGTAGACGCCGCAGCCGAACTCGTCTATCCACCTCCATTCGCCGGACCGGTGCCGCAGGCGGTAGGTGAGGTGGAAGGGGTCTCTCCTGGCTATGGCCCGCTCCACGGCCTCCGGAATCCAGGCGGCGTCATCGGGGTGATACAGGTCCACAAAACTTATGTGGTCCGCCAAAAAATCCTCCTTGGGGTAGCCGGTCAACGTCTCCACGGCGTCGTTGAGGTACAGCATGGTGTAGCGGGGGTCGTTGTGGCAGAGATATATGACGCCGGGAACGTTCTCCGCCAGCATCCTGAACTTCTGCTCACTTTCCTGCAGCTTGCAGTCCATGATGCTGCGCTCGGTGATATCCCGGACCAGGGCCAGCACGGTGTCCTTTCCGCTGGGGGCCAGCCGGGCCTCATAAAAGTGCTGTTTCCCCCGGATAGGCAGATGGTATTCGAACCGCTGCACCTCCTCGCTGATCAGGGCGTTGTCAATGGCGGTCTTTGTTTTTTTGACCAGTTGCCGGGGCAGGACGTCCTCTATCCTTTTGCCCACGAATTCCGAGGGGGCCGAGTAGAGGTCCTGCTGCCGTCCCTTGTAGGAGATAATGGTTCCCGCGCGGTCAAACTCGAACAGGAGGTCGGGTATGGCGCTCAGCAGAGCTCTGCTGCGCTGCTCGCTTTTGAGAAGCGCCGTTTCCGCCTTTTTACGCTCCGTGATGTCCCGCACGAACTCCACCACTCCGGTTACCTCTCCGTCCTCGTTTTTTATGGGATAGCTGAACAACTCCACCCAGGATATGCCGGAGCCGGGCAGGCCGGGAAACACCCCTCGCTCCGTGTGACCAGATTTCAGGCAGCGGACGGTAGGGCAATTCTGGCAGGGGCGGTCGCGGTGGTGGTAGGCCCGGTAGCATTTTTTCCCCACCAGGGGCATGGTGTCCGCATACCATTCCTCCATGACCGGGTTGACCTGCAGGATGGTGAAATCGGTATCAAGGACGCTGATGCCGTCCTGTACGCTCTCGAACACGTCGCGGAGGAGCGATGCATCTCTTTCCATCTCTCCAGGGTATTTCCCCCCTTTTTTCTTGGTCATGGTGAGCTTACCTACCTCCTGACTGCCCATACCAGCCCATTGTATATGCTGTATATATGAATTTGATATAAAAATTGCGCCCGGAGGTGGGAAGAGCACTCCTGCGCCGCTTCCGTTAACTTTATTAGTTTCCTGGGCGTTATTGCCCCATGCACCGGCTGCTGCCCCTTGCCTGTGCCACCCTGCTGCTCCTCTCGCTCACCGGATGCCTGCAGGAAGACGAGGCAGAAGCCCATGTGGCCGCCCACCTGTGGGCCGAGAGGTATCAGCCCGTGGCCAACATTTCCGACGTCCGGTCCGGAGGTCTTCCCGAGGTCAGCCTGCACTACACCCGGGCCGGAGAGGGCATCCGCCAAGCCGGCATAGGCGAACAGGTTTTTCTCTGCTACAGCGTGTATGTGGAAAACATGCAGCCGTTTTCGGTCACCGCCCACTGCAGTGTGGACGGCGAGGACCTCTCCCCGTTTGACCCGGAGCACGCCCATCTGCCCACCCAGTACGAAACGGCCCTGCATCTGGGGTTGCCCGCACCCGTCACCAACCGCCTGGACGTGGGAAACAGAGAGGTCTACTCCTTCCGGTGGCCGTACCGCTTCTCCAGCTACGGCTCACATCACTTCACTGCCTATCTGAAAGCCGACGATGGCACGGTCATCGGCAAGATTGAGCGGAACATCTCGGTGGAGCCCCCGGGCACGGACGACGACCGATGGGCCCTCCTCGTCACCGTGGACCCGCCGGGAGATGAAATCGCCGCCTGGAAGGACGGCGCCCTGGTCTGGAGCCTCCTCCATCACCGGTACGGCTTCCCCTACACCCAGGTGCTCCACCTCTCCAACGGCGGGGCCACCCGGGACCGGGTCATCGACCTCATGAGCTGGCTGTCCGAGCGGACCACCCGGGACACCATCCTAGTGTGCTGGATTTCCGGACACGGAGGGATTGAGCGCTTCGGCGACCAGGACAGCGAAATCAGGGATGGCGCCATCCAGCTGTGGGAGGGAACGCTGTACGACGGCGACGTGGCCACCTTTTATGCCGATGCCTCCTCTCAGCACATCCTCTCCGTGGTAGACACCTGTTTTTCGGGTGAATTCGGCGGACCGGACGACCTGGAGCGCATATTCACCCAGTTGCGCAGACAGCCCAGCATGGAGGAAACCGGACGGGTTCTGATGACCTCCGCCACCACCTTCACCCGCTCCAAGGCCACCGAAAACGGGGGCATATTCACCACCCTGATGGCCGGGGGACTGGCCGGAGCGGCCAACTCCCTGGGGCTGACAGCGGACGATTTCCCCTACGGCAACGGGGACGGCAAAATCAGCGCCGAGGAGGCCGGATACTGGGCGGTTCTCCACTGCTATGCCCGCCCCGGCTTCGGTTTTCCCCAGCTCAACGACTGCCACAGCGGAGACCTGTTTCTGGAATCATGAAAATTACCCTGCTGGCCGCCGAATCCATGGGAGTGCGGTCCATGGCACTGCACATTGATGACGGCGGCACAGGCATCCTGATTGACCCCGGGGCCGCCCTGGCCCCCTCCCGCTTCGGTCTCCCCCCGCATCCGAGAGAAGGGCAGGCTCTAAACCAGGCGCTGGAGCGCATCTGCCAGTATGCCGCAGATGCCGACTGCCTGGTCATCACCCACTACCACTACGACCACTATCTGCCCGAGGCGGACATGTACGGAGAAAAAAGGGTGTTCGCCAAGGACATCCACCATCACATCAACCACAGCCAGCGACAGCGGGGCACGTCTTTTGCCCGCCGCTGGGAGGAGAGCTGCACCCTCACCTATGCGGACGGCCAGACCTTTCACCTGGGCGACGTAACCCTGCGTTTTTCCCCTCCCTTTCCCCATGGTCCGCCCGGCACCCGGCTGGGGTATGCCCTGGCGGTCACCGTGGAAGGCGACCAACGGGTGGTGTACACCTCCGACCTGCAGGGGCCGGTGGACCCGGCGGCGGCACGCTACTTCATAGAGCAGCAGCCGGACCTCCTGATTGCCGACGGGCCGCCCACCTATCTGCTGGGCTACCGCTTCTCTCGCCAGGAACTGGAGGAGGCAGAGCGCAATCTCCTGGACATCATGGCCGGCACCGATTGCCGTCTCCTGCTGGACCACCATCTGCTGCGGGACCTCTCCTACCGGGAGCGGCTGCCGGAGCTCTACGCCGCCTTCGGCCACCGCATCCAGACCTACGCCCAGTACGAGGGGCGGGACAACAACCAGCTGGAGGCCCGCCGGAGAGACCTGTGGAGCGGCGACTAGAACACCTTTCTCCCCAGGGTGAGAAAGCCCGTGTGCAGCAGACCCTTGGACTGGGGGCGGGTGAAGCCGCCCAGGGAGCGCCACTCCCGCTGCATGGTCTCCAGGGTGGTGATACCGGTGAATCCGGCCTCCTGCATGGCGGCCCGGGCCCCTATCTGCTGCTCCACGTGGGGGGAGTACACCACCAGCCAGCCTCCCGGTTTCAGATGGCGCCGCACCTTGTCCACCAGCAGCTCCGCCCCCTTGACATCCAGGGTGACGAGGTCCAGATGGTCCTCGGTGAAGGAGGCGATATCCGCCTGTTTTACCTCCACCACCTCCTCCAGTCCGCAGCGGACCGCGTTGCGGGCGGCTATCCGATAAAACCGCTCCTGCTGCTCATAGGTGGTAACCCGGCCCTCGGGGCCCACCACGTGGCCCAGAAAAAGCGCCAGAAAGCCGGAGCCAGCGCCTCCGTCCACGCACCGCCATCCCCTCCCGGCACCGGTAACCGCCACCACCTGGGCGGCATCCTTGGGGGTAACAATCTGGGCTCCCCGCCGGCAGGACTGCAGAAGGTCCATGAAGGTGGGTCTGACCACCACAAACCTCTGTCCTCCCGCCTGCAGCACGTCGCCGAAGCGGGCATCCGTGGCGTCCACGGGACCCACGTGGGTGTTGATGATGCCCCGGGCCCCCAGAAAACCTCTCTCCTCATTCAGCAACAGCAGCAGGTCCGACATAGTGATATACCTCCTTCACGGCATTTTTGTATTCCTGGGCGGTCAGCGGACGGGGATAGTTGTACAGGGGACCGCCGGCCCGCTCGGTGTAAAAGGGACGGTTGCAAAAAGGGCACCCGCTGGTCTCAAAGGCGGCGGGCCCTAGGGGTCCCTCCAGATGTTCCAGCCGGCCCCGGGAATCGAAGATAAAGTGGCCCCGTCCGGTGCTCACCAGGTGGCGGGCGGCCTGCAGGGCCCGGTAGCGGGCCAGGGGGGGCGGTCGGTCCCGGCGGAGGGGAAAATATGCAAACAGGGCGCTGTCTACGCTCATCTCCTGCAGCCGCTGCATGGTTTCCACGGCCTCCCGGTCGTTCTCTCCCAGGCCGATGATAAGGTGGGCGGTGGCCCCGCCGAATACCTCTGCCGCCCCCTGCAGGCCCTCCCAGTAGGCATCCCAGGAGGGAACCCCGTGTTTGAGGCGGTAAAACAGGGCCTGGGAGCAGCAGTCCAGCCCGATTCCCACCCGCTCCACCCCTGCCGCCCGCAGGCGCTCCAGGTTTTCCGGGGTGGTGGGGTTCATGGATACCGACAGGGGCAGAGGACCGGCGAGGAGCTCGGCCACCCGCACCACGTCGTCCACCACGCCGTCGTAAAAAAGGGTCTGCAGGCACAGCCGCCGTGCCCCGTGCTGGCCGGGCAGCGAGCGGAGCACCTCGTCCAGGGACATGGGCGGCCATCTGACGCGGGACAGGTGACCGTGACCCTGGGTGCAGTATCGGCAGGCCCCCCGGCACCGCTCGCCCAGCATAAGGTACAGGGTGGTGGGGGAAACGTCCACCTTCCACTGCCGCAGGCCCAGGGCGGTGGCGGTGGCGGCGGATACCCGCAGGCTATTCACGGTGCCCCCCCGTGCCTATCATGGGGACAAAGGCGCAGCCTCCCAGGTTGGTGCGCCGGATCCGCTCGTTTTTTTCGATGAGCATCAGGTTGCTGTAGGTGGACCCCACGGGAATGATCATTTTTCCCTGGAGAGCCATCTGGTCAATCAGGGGCTGAGGCACGGTGGGGGTGGAGCAGGTGGCATAGATGCGGTGGTAGGGGGCATGCTCGGGCAAACCCACGGAGCCGTCCGATACCACCACGGTGACGTTGTCCAGTCCCATCTGCTGCAGGTTGCGACGGGCCTTTTCCGCCAGTTCGGGGATTCTCTCCACCGTGTATACGGGGCCGGGAGAAACCACCGTGGCCACCACCGCCGCGTGGTACCCGGTGCCAGTGCCCACCTCCAGGACCCTCTGGCGGGGGTGAAGGTCCAGGGCCTCCAGCATGATGGCCACCATGTGGGGGGCGGAGATGGTCTGTCCGCTGCCGATGCTCAGGGGACGGTCCTCGTAGGCATGGGGCTTCAGGTAATCAGGGACAAATACCTCCCGGGGAACGGACCGCATGGCGGCGGCCACCGACTCCGATTTCAGATAGCCGCTGCACTGCAGATGCCGGAGGAGCTGTTCCTTGTCCACGCCCTCTTATTTTCTGAGCCTACTTAAAATTAACCTTCAACGCACATCTGCCAAAATGGCGGAGAGCGAAAAATTGGCCGTAGGAAACAAAATTGATGCAACAGAACAAAATTTTAAATACCCATCTTGAATTGTAGACCGTGAAAATTGGAGACGAAGGAGTGCGGGAGGTAATTGCGGAACTGAAGGACAAGATTGCCGCCCTGGGCGATTTTGTCGACCTCTATGCCAGCGTCTCCCAAGCCGTTTACTCCTTCGTGCTGGACCGCCACGGCTCCACGGCGGCCGTTCAGCGGCAGCGAAAGCCCCTCCCTCACCTTCAGGGGGTACAATTTCTGGAACTGGTGGGCACCGAGGACCGCAAACGGGCCGCCGACCTGTTTGTCCGTTGCCTGGAGGGAGAGCGCATCCAGGCCACCCTGAGCCTGCGCCTGCCGGGACAGGAAGAAAAAAGCTTCGTGGTGGCCGCCCTTCCCCGGAAACAGGATGAGCGCATCGTGGGAGTACAGGGCGTGGCCCGGGAGGAAATGGCGCCCTCCTCTGCCGATTTAGACCTGGTCAACCTGGTACGCGAGCCCCTGTGCACCACCGACCTGGTGGGCAACGTCACCCGGGCCAACCAGGCCCTAGCCGATCTGCTGGACGTTTCCCTCCAGCGACTCAGGGGCACCAATCTGGCAGACTGGATAGACGAGGCGGATGTCCCCGCCTTCCGGGAACAGGTGCGGAAGGCGCTGCACGGCGAAGCAGCCAGCATGGAGGGATATGTGGTGGCCGCCAGCGGCATCAAGGTCCCCGTGGTCATCGCCGTTACCGAGATGCACGACCAGGGCGGACTGCTGCTCTCGGTGACCAAAAAAACGGGTGGACCCCCGGAGGAGGAGCCGGAACCAGCGGCGGAGGGCAGCCTCTACCAGCAGCTGGAGGAGGAGCTGAAGAGGGTACACGAGCTGGGAGCACAGCCGCCGGACACCAGGGAGGAGGTGTGCGAGAGAGCGGCCAGACTGCTCACCGACCTCTTCTCCCCTGATTCCTGCTACGTGGGACTGGTGGATGGCGACGTGCTGCGCATAGCGGCCGGCGAGGGACTGGACAGGGAGCGGTTGTCCCTGCACGAGGACTGCCTTCCCTGCTCGACCCTGGAATCCGGCGAGGTGCGCTTGTCCCCGGGGACACCTGAGGTCAGCGAGGTATGCCTGCCCCTGGTGGCCGACCATCAGCCGCTGGGAGTCATGGGCATAACCCGGCTCTCTCCCCCCTTTTCCGACTACGAGCAGTTTCTGCTCAAACAGGTGGCCCACCAGGCATCACAGTCTCTGGCGCTGGCCGGCGCCGCCCGGGAGGTGGCCAAATACAAGAGCATCTTCACCAGAGCGGTGGAGGGCATCTACCGCACCACCCTGGACGGCTGCATCCTGGAGACCAATCCCGCCTTTCGCTCCATGTTCGGCTACGAGGGGCGGGAGGACGACCTGCGCTTGGTTCCTGCATCCCACCTCTATGCCCGCCCCGAGGAAAGGGAGGGCCTTGTGCGCCGGCTGCGGGAGGAGGGCGTGGTGGAGAACTTCGAGACCCGCTACGTGACCCGGGCCAAGAAAAAGTTTTACGGACGGGAGTCTGCCTGGCTGGTCACCCGCCACGGCGAAACCGTCATCGAGGGCATGATTCGGGACATTACGCCCCGCAAAAAGCTGGAGGAAGACGCCAAGTTTTATAACTCTCTGCTCCGCCACGACATCTACAACAAGAACGAGATTGCCATCGGCTACCTGGGCCTGCTCAAGGACAGCCACCTGTCCCCGAAGGATGAAGAGCTGATCTCCAAGGCGGTCAAGGCCGTCGCCGAGGGAAACAAACTCATCGAGACGGTGAAAAAGCTGGAGGCGGTCAAGGAGCAGCAGGACCTGAAAAACATCCGTCTGGACGACCTCATGCAGCGCATCATCGACACCTATCAGGAGGAGGCCGAGCGGCGGGACATCCAGCTCCGTTATCTTTCCAGCGGGGCGGTGGTGCGGGGCAACGAGCTGATGGAGGACCTGTTTTCCAACCTGGTTAAAAACGCCGTCCAGCACTCCCACGCCCAGCACGTCACCGTGTATGCCGAGGACGACGAGCGGGGATGGTACGTTTTCGTTGAAGACGACGGGGTGGGAATACCCTCCGACCAGAAAGAAAAAATATTTCAGCAGGGATGGAAGGGCGCCGGGAGCCCGGGAAGCGGCCTGGGTCTGTACCTGGCCCAAAAAATAGCGGAGGGCTTTGGAGGAAGCATCAGGGTGGAGAGCGGCGAGCCCGAGTTTCAGGAGGGAACGCGCTTTGTGGTGTGGCTGCGGAAGGGACGGCAGAACAACCGGATTGTGGGACACGAGTCAGAGGTCCAAGGCGTACGCTGGTAGACCACGGTTCTTTTTCTTTCACCTTTCACCGGGGTTCTGGGTCTTCGGTTCCCTGTTTTTGCGCCGGGGCTAAGCCTGGGTCCACACGTAGGGGGTGAAACCCACCAGAAAGGTGTTGGAGAAGGTGAACACGGTGCTCCAGCCCAGAATGCCTACGAAGCCGATGGTCAGCAGGCGGTGGTCGCCGTAGATGCTGGTGGCGTTGCCACCGCTCACCACGGGTATGATGGTTGTTTCCCCCTCTCCCCCGCGGTAGTTGCAGTAAATGACGTTGGGTATCAGGGAGAGCTCCACCTCCAGCAGGGACAGGCCGAACAAGCTGGGAGGAAAGGCAAATTTGAGACCGCTGCCCGCGGACAGCAGGAAGTAGAGGTCCACGGCGTTGTCCCGAACGTAATCCTGAATGGCAGGGTCCTGCTCCAGCAGGGCCTGGCAAGCGTCGGGAGCCCGCTCCTCCGGCTGCAACTCCAGATGGCCGGTGGTGACGGTGCCATCGGGCAGATACTTGGTGAAGTACAGGGTACGGGAGACGGGGCCTGGCACATCATGCTCCCGAGGAGCAACGGGAACGGCGGCCGCCAGCACCATCACGCCGACAAGGGCTACCAGAACAATTTTTTTCGCCATATACCAACATCGGCAACGGCTATTTAAATGCTATTTGGATCCTTCCTCCGACCCGGACTCGCTGATGTTCTCCAGTATCTGAAGGGGCTTGGGAACCATGAACTTGGGGTACAGCGAGGTGTTGGTGAAGCAGGAGAACTCAGTCACGTAGTACTCGTGGTCCCGGCTGATGACCCCGGACATATTAAAAAAGAGTTCCTTTTTGGCATCGTCAAAGGGCAACTGGCCCTCGGTGAACTCCACGAACCCGCCCTCCGCCTCCAGCGGCTTGGCTCCCCCGATGATCAGTTCCAGGCTGAATATGCACTCCGCAATCTTGTGTCCGTCGGCAACGATGTCGCCCATACCAATATACAGGCCGGGGAAGTCGTTCACGTCGTAGTCCATAGCAGCGTATCTCCCACTGCGTACATAAACATTTTCAGGAAACAGCCCCGGAAGCCCAGATTCGTCGCCGGGCATACCAGTAGACGGGATAGGGAATGGCCGCCGCCCACAAAATCACGGCTCCCGCCGCCGTCGGCAGCGCCTCCCAGTTGGTGAGGCTGTAGGCAAAGTAAACGTAGGAAACCACCGGGAGCACGAAAGCCAGATAGGCAAAGAATACGATGTCCGTGAGCAAGGTCTTGAGGTCTGCCATGTCTACCACCCCTATAATGCCTGTCCCGTTAAAAATCAATCGCTTCTCCGTGGTACTTGAATATCCAGGCCTTGTAGGGGTCCCGCAGGGACTCCACCCCCACCGCCCCGGCGTGTATCTCCAGCAGGCCGTCGTTGTCAAAGTCCCCCACGCAGGTCACCGCCAGAAAACCATAGGTCTCCGTGATCACGTACTCCTCCTCATAGGTCTCACCATTCCATTCAAAGATGTGAACATAGTTGGTACCCACGCACACCTCCGCCACCCCGTCCCCATCCACATCCCCCACATCGATGGCCTCGATGGTGCCCCATTCGTCGTCCCAGGTGATGAAAAACTTTTGTTGGTAGCCGGTACCGTTCCACTCGTACACAGCAAACATGGCATCATAGAAGGTGACATGAATCTCGGGGAGGCCGTCCCCGTCACTGTCCTTGGACACCGTCCCAAACACGTGACTGTCAAACTCATCCACCACCGTGGCCTCAAAGGAGTCACCAGTCCAGTCCAGAACCACCAGCTGATTGCCCGGACCCACCACCACCTCGTTCTCCCCATCCCCGTCCACATCGGCAATCCAGGGAAAATAAACCGCACCATTCCCCGGAGGATTCCAGGAGGCCTCCTCCACAAACCGGCTGCCGTCCCAGGCAACAACCACCACATTCGGCGCCCCATTAAAGGAGCCGGTGATGACCACCTCATTCCGACCATCGTTGTCATAGTCACCCACAAAACAGTCCAGAGTAGTACCGTCTTCTCCTTCTCGCTCGTCGGCCACTATGTACCGGCCCATCAGTTGATACCGATTGCCGTTCCACTTGAAGGCCGAAAAGTGCCGCCCCCAGGCCACCCCGATCTCATTCAGCCCGTCGTTGTCGATGTCGGCGATGGAAAACCCGGTGGCCGAGCCAAAGGGCTGGGGGACCCGGTGGTATTCGTCCAGAAAGTGAACCCAGATGCCGTAGCCGATGCCGAACACGGGGTCGATGATTTTCTGCTGCTCGTAGTAGGTCTGCCGGTCAGGGTCCCACTTCATCACCCGCATGAAGGGGTCGCGGCCCCCGATCAGCAACTCATTGAGCCCGTCGTTGTCCGCATCTCCCACCGGCTGCGGGCCCTCATAGCGGGCCGACCACCACCACAGCGTGCCGTAGTCCTTCTCCCACTGCACGCCGAAGGCGTCGGTGGCCGCTCCGGATTCCGAGAACTGCTGGCCTCCCTCGGTGACCTCCGCCGTACCCCTCTGGTGGGTACCCGCCGGGAGAGCCAGGAGACAGCTGTTGATGACAAACACTCCCAATAACACCAGTGACAGCGTCTTCACTTTCATGGTAACCCTCGGAGTAACAATGGGGAATCTGCATATAACCTTTATGCCGTTAACGGGCCGTCGGTCGACGCGCACCGCCTCTAGACGAGCGCCTTGCCGCTGCCGCCCTTGGACTCCCTTACGGTCACCGTCATGCGGTCCGTGTCCTCGTGGTGGCCGTCGGTGGCGGTCAGCGCCACGTGGTAGGTGCCCCGGCGGGTGAACAGGTGCTCCACGGTGGGAGTGGTGGCGGTGGTCCCGTCGTCGAAGTCCCAGAACAGGGAGAGGGACTCATTTTCCAGGTCAAAGGTGCCCGAGGCGTTGAAGACGACGGTCTGGTTGACCTCCACGGTGAGATGGTTGGCGTGAACCCCTGCCACCTCGATGTCGATTCGGGGCGGCCGGTTTTGCTGGCTGTTGTCGCCTCCCGGATTTGCCGGGTCCTTGACGGTCACCGTGAGTCGGTCGGTGTCCTCCAGTTGGCCATCGCTGACCGTCAGGGTCACTTGGTAGGTGCCTTTTTCCGTGAACGTCTGCTCCACCACCGGGGTGTCGGCAACGGTTCCCTCGTCGAAGTCCCAGTGATAGGTGAGGGTGTCACTGTCGATGTCAAAGGTGCCCGAGGCGTTGAAGACGACGGTCTGGTTCACCCATACGGAGAGGTGATTGCCCCGGCTGCCGTTGACCACGATGTCGATGGCTGGCGGGCGGTTTTCGGTCATGTTGCGTATGCGGTCCCGGTCCCGGATGTGAATCTGAGTGCCGTTGGCAAAGGAAACGTTCAGGCTGCTGATGACCGGCAGAAGTTTGTACATGTCTCCCCGGGCAAACACCGAGTTGTCGAGGTCGATGTCCACGGTGATGGTGTGGTTTCCCTCCTGCAGGACAAAAAGGTGCTGGATTTTGAGGGTACCGGAGGGAACGTCGAAATACACGGTCTCGTTGGTCTCCTTGAGGACGCCGGAGGCGTTGTCCACCACAATCCACAGCTTGGAGTAATTGCCCACCTCTACCTCCGTCAGCCCCAGCTGCTGGGTGAGGTTGTTCATGTGCAGGTAGAGCAGGTCGATGGTGGTGGGCTCGGTGGTAACGGACACCCAGCCGGTGTGGTTGCTGTACAGCTTTACCTCGGAAAAGGTAACGTTAATGGAGGCAAAATTTCGGGTGGGCATGTCCCCCACCCGAATCTCCACCAGCGATGTTTTGGCCTCCGCCGCGTTTTGGTCCAGACAGCCGGCCAGAAGGGCGGCTCCCAGCACCGTGGCGAATGCCGCGGCCAGGGCCACATATTTCCGGGTCATACCA